>SPDA01000654.1 GCA_004525155.1 Spirochaetales bacterium | reverse complement strand
GCAAGAATCCAGTTTATTCTCGGGGAGTTGTCCATGGTCGGGGCTGAACTTCTTCTCATCAAGAACAGGTATCCCCTTCCGGAATTGTACGACAAAACCTGCAAGACTCTTGCGGACCTTTATTACAGGCTGGGACGGTATGAATCCGGGTTAAAGGAACTCGACGACATGGTTTTTCTCGATCCCCTTTATTCCAGGGAGGCGGTAGACCTGTACCGCGGCGAAATTCTCGAGGCCTGGTACGCGGAAGATCCCGCTGTTCTTGAAAAAACCGCAGCCATGTTCAGTTTCATGGTTAACACGTACCGGGATTCGCAGAACATCAGTACCTATCTTTTCAAGGCCGCTTATTACGCTTACCGGCTCGGGGCCGCAGCAGAAGCGCTGAAATTCCTCGACGCGGTTGAACAGGTGCCCGAGGAACTGGCGCCTTCCATTGACAGTCTGCGGGAGCTTCTGAGTCCCTCCGTTCCGGAACCTGCCGAACCCGGGGCCGGAAATGATTAGGCGCGTTCCGGCTGTTTTTACATTACTGATTATGTTCTTCATTGCTTCAGGCGCCTCGGCCCAGGAAACGGCGTCGGCTGCCGATGTGCTTGAAGATGCGGGTATTGCGGATGATTTCTCGGCCCTGATACTTCGGGTTGGGGAATTCGAGCGGCTGCTGGACGAATCCTATATTGTCAGCAGCGTAGATCTCAGGGAGCTGGAAGAATTATCCGCCGTACTCGAGAAAACCCTGTACACGGATCTCATTACCAAAACAAGGATGCTCCTGCTTATCGCCGGGGAAAAGGCGGAGGCCGCGAAGGGGGCCCCGGCGGAACCCCTCGTGCCGGCTGCATCCATGTTGTCCTCCTATGAAGGGCCAGACGCGATCCCTGCTGCCTTTGGAATTTCGCTTGGGGCCGGCGCCGCTTCCCTGGGGTTGTTCAATCTTTTCTGGCACCTTTCCGACAGGCAGTACAGTGAATACCTGAACTCGGTCAGTCCCGCGGAAGCCTCCGCCTACTGGGCCAGGGTCAGGCTTTTCGATGCCCTTACCGTCGCCTCCGCAATTGCCGCGGGCGGGTTTCTTGGTGCGGCCCTGCCGCTGCTCTATCTGGTTCCCGTCAAGCAGCCGCTCGGGGAGGACCTGCCTCCGGAGGAGCGTTTCGGGAGGCTTGTAAACGCGAGGATGAGGCAGGAATCATGGTCCGATCTTCGACCAGCCTTCAATTCCCTGTCCGGGGGGCTCTTGAGCTTTTCCGCTGCCGCCCTGGCCGGATCGGCCGTGGCCTACGGATTCGGCGCCCTGCGTTATTACGAATATTCAAATTCCGCATATTCCGATGACGCTTCGGTCCTCAGGGGAGGGGTGGAAGTCTTCCGCGGAATTTCGCTTGGCGCCGCGGTTGCCGCAGGCTGTGCTCTGGCTGCCTCGGCGGTTTTCCTGGCACTTTCTCCGGAGGAAACTTCGTATGAACAAAGTGTCTCATCCCTGAATGCGGAACTTTCCTCGCTCAAGTTTCTGGGCTACGGTTCCGGTTCTCCTTTCAAGGCGGAAATTTCACTGACTCTGGACCGTCTCTACCGTCAGAGGGACGAGCTTGAGAAACGGCTTAAAAGCGCAGGCGAAGGAACAACAGACTGGAAAGTCGGCATAGCTGCCGGTTACGGTGCCGCGGCAATTGCACTCTCCGTAAGCGGTTTTCTTGTGTCCAGGGAAATTATAGCCTACCGCGCCTATAACAGCGCCTACTATGAAAGCGACGCCCTTGCCTATAGGGACGAAGTCGGTTCCTACCGAACAATGGCGCTCATAACCGGTATTTCCGGCGGCGCCTTTCTTGCGGCCGGGTCCCTGCTGGCGATTCTCATGCCCAGGCCGAAAGCGATAACGAAAGAATTATCCTACATCAACAAGCGCATCAAACTGCTGGAGGATCTTACCGCAGAATGAAAAGATTCTTTACATTATTCAGTTTGATGCTCATCATTTTTTGTATGCTTTTTCTTTCGGGCTGCAGGTGGGATTTCACCAATCCAGCCGATCCTCTTTCCGCGGATTTTACAGGCGCCGCTGCAGATCGTTTTGACGATATATTAAGCGGCGGCCTCATCGCCGTTACCGTGGAGCCGG
>SPDA01000081.1 GCA_004525155.1 Spirochaetales bacterium | reverse complement strand
GTCGCGGACAATCCTGTAGGCGTTTACCAGTTCACTGTTGTTGTCACACAGCAGGGCTTCGCCGGTGATGCGGCCCGTTTTCCGCAGATGGAAAAAAACGGCGGCGCCGCCCAGGAATGGTTCCAGATACCGGTGTATGTTTTCCGGGAAATAAGATTCGAACTGCGGCAGAAGCTTCTGTTTGCCGCCTGCCCATTTCAGGAAAGGCCTTGGCTCAGTACCCATCGGACAGGGAGATGTTCTGATCTTTTTTAAATAACTCCGCGTAAAAAAAGCCGCGGTTCTTGAGTATTTCCTTTACGTTCTGCGGGAAGGGCATCATGCGCCAGAAAATTCCCCGGACATCCTTGTCCAGCTTCTGCATGCCTTCGCTTTCCTTCATTATCCAGAGGATGTAGTCATTGATGAAATATTCCTTCACATCGCCTTTGAGCTTTTTCTCGGAAAACCACTGGTAGTACTTGCCGGTAAGGCCTTCTTCCATCCAGTAATGCTGGGCCTTCTCCTTGGCAACCTGCCAGCGCAAGTCCGCCAGGGCGTAGAGAATGGCGAGCTTCAGTTCCTTTGGATACAGGGGTATGGCAACCCTGCCCCTGCTTGTCGCCCGGTTGAAGCGTTCGAAGGGCTCCCAGCAGATTCCCCTGTCGCCGTAGCAGGGCACGATGATGATGTGGGGAACAATCCTGTTGGTTTCCCGCTTGAAGGTTCTAAGAAACAGGCCCGGGTCCAGTTCCTCCACGGCGGCCATTTCCGCCAGCACGTTTTCCCTGGTTCCTATGTCCCGGATATTGGACCGGAAATACTGTTTCATGAGTACGGGGAAGTGGTTGCCCTGCTTGCCGACACACAATTTCGCCATCTGCCGGGCTGTGTTGAATTCCTTGACAATGGTCTCGCTGTCAACTTCAGATACCACTCCAGCTTCTTCGGCCATCTTTCCCAGCTCTTCCAGTTCGGAATTGGCGCTTTCATACTGGCTGTAAAAGCCTCCTATCTCCTTGTCCAGGTTAAGGATCCTTTTAAGCAGTTCCACAGCTTCGTTGACCGCGGATTTCTGGTCGGGGCTGTAGCAGTCCTTCATGCCCGGCATGCCGGGACGCGATTCATGCTTAAGTATAAAATTGATTTTTTCCTGGAGCAGCTGCTCCTGCCCTTCCATGGCCGAGACCTTGCTTTTTATAAAACCCAGCTGGGTGGAGGCAATGCCTTTTGCCTTATCCAGTTTCTGGATGACCTTCTGGTTTTCGTTCTTCTGCACGGTCTTAGTTTCATCCGTGGCGGAGGCGGATATTTCACCGGCGGCAATTCTTTTGAGCCACTCGTCCACATAGTGGACAGGCTCCCCGGTGTTGTTTTCAAAAATTATTTTAGAAACCATGAGCCGCTGCTCTTCGGAGAGCAGGGTCGGCAGAAGGGCGCCGAACCGCAGTATGAGAAGTTTCGGCATGGGAAGTTTGGAATATATTTTCCGTGAAATACTCGCTGCCACGTTCCAGTAGACGGGTATCAGCTTGCTGCGCCACATGGACTTGTCCTGGGTGTCCTCGGACTTAAGGAATTTGGTCAGATATTCATGAACACGCTGGGCATCCTCGCCTTCTCCGGAGAGGGCGGTTTTGTAATAGTTCTTGTCGTTAAAAAAGGGTTTGGGCGCTTCTTCGAATTTTTCAATTTTGGTGAATTTCTTGGCGGTAAAATCGATCTGTTCCGCCCCCGCACCTTCGCCGCGGGGTTCGTCGAAAAGGTCAGTAAAGCCGGGCGCTTCCGCACTGCCCTTTTCGCCTTCTTCCACGCCGATGAGTTCAGCAATTTCTGGGTCGATTTCTCCGGAAAAAATACCTTTATCTTCCATGGTCCGTTAGTGGAGGTAACGGGAGTCGAACCCGTGACCCCTTGAATGCCATTCAAGTACTCTACCCAGCTGAGCTACACCCCCATGGTTCCAATGATAAAACTATAGTTAGTAAACCCGGGTCTGTCAATAGAGCGGGGATGTGATAAAATTGAAGGTAGTCATTCTGCATTCCTGGAGGTAAGTATGAGGGTAAAGCATGGTTTGGGTCTTTTTATTCTGATTCTTCTGTCCGTAAACGCGTTCAGCCAGCAGGTACCGGCGGCGCTGTTTGTCACGGGTCCGGAACAGGGCGGCAAGCCGCAGGCCCTTTCCATATCCGCCTACCACGCGGACGTGCGTATAGCGGGGCTGGCCTACGCCGTTTCCTGCACCATCACCTTTTACAACCCCGGAAGCCGGCAGGCGGCGGGAGATTTTTACTTTCCCCTGCCGGAAGATTCCGTCGTCTCGGGCTATGCCCTGGACATAAACGGGGTCCTGGTTGACGGCGTACCTGTGGAAAAACAGAAAGCGAGGCAGGTGTTCGAAAAAATTGTGCGCCAGGGCCTCGACCCGGGTCTTGCAGAATGGACGAAGGGAAACACCTTCAAGACGCGGGTTTTTCCCATACCGCCCAGGGGTACGAGAACCATACGGGTCTCTTTTACCGGCGCGGTACCCTACGAAACAAATGAAAGCCTCTACCGCCTGCCCTTGAACCTGGAGCAGGCTGTAGATGACGTCCGGATATCCATAACCGCGGACGGCCAGACAGCGGCGCCGAAGGTGAGGGAAACGCCCCTGCCGGCGCTGAAATTCACCCAGCAGGGGAACGGATACACAGCCGAGGTAAGGGCAAAAAAAACATCCCTGCCCAGGGGTATCCTGCTTGCGCTTTCCACCTCCTCCTCCCTGCCGCCGGTTCTGGAAAAGGACGGCGCCGGAACGGTGTATTTTACAGCGGCCGATATTATACCTCCTCCGCCGGCATCGGAGCGGGTAACGCCGAAACAGCTCATGATCTACTGGGACGCCTCCGGTTCGAGGAACCCCGCCTCCTTAAGCGCATCCTTCGCCTTTCTTGACAGTTACCTTAAGAGTTTCGGAAACCGGAGCATTACCGCGGTTGTGGAGGTTTTCAGGAACGAAAAAGACAGGCAGGTACGGTTTACCGTTAACAACGGCAATTCTGCGGAATTGATAGCCTGGCTTAAAAATCTGCCCTTTGACGGCGGCACGCAGCTTGGGGACCTCTCCGTTCCGCCTGCCGGCACGGATCTGGCCCTGCTTTTCAGCGACGGCCTTTCCACCCTGGGGCAGTCTTCCCCCCCGCTCCTCGGCGTGCCCCTGTACTGTTTCGCCGAGGGGGAGGCCGCCGATTACAACGAGCTTACATCACTGGCGCTCCGCAACAACGGGGAGGCTTTCAATCTTTCCGCCGCGCCACTCGCCGACACCGTGGACCGCACGGGCAGGGTTCCCTTCAGTTTTATGGGGATAAAAACCCTGCAGGGCCGCGTGGATGAATGCTATCCGCTCACGCCGGAACCAGTTGGCCGGTCCTTCAGGCTTTCCGGTAGGCTGGTAACGGGTTCCGCCACTATCGCCCTGCAGTACGGAAGGAGAGGGATCGTGGAAAGGGAGACAACCGTCACCCTGAACGGCGCATCGGCGGCGAAGGGCCGCTTCGTGCCCCTGCTCTGGGCCCAGGCAAAACTCAAGGAACTCCTGCTCGACCCGAAGAGGAACAGGGCCCTCATAACCGATACGGGAAAGGAATACGGCCTGGTGACCCCCGGCACCTCCCTCATCGTTCTCGAAAACCTCGATCAGTATGTGGAAAACAGAATCGCGCCTCCGGAATCCCTGCCGGATATGCGCAAAGCCTACTTCTCGCGCCTGGCCCAGCTGGACAGGAACAATGAGCAGGCGCAGGTTCAGAAGCTGAAGGAGATAATTCCCAAGTGGCAGGATCTCGTTGCCTGGTGGAACAGGAAGTTCACCTACCCTCCCAATTTCAGATACAGGGAGGAGAGTTCCGAGAAAACCGCGGAATTGGACCGCGGGGAAGGAGGGGATTTCGCCCCGAGGTCCATGGAAGAGCGTCCCGCCCCTTCCGCAGCGCCCGCCATGGAACCTCCGGCGGACATTTCCGCGTCCGGCGGAGCAGCTGCCGGATCGGAGCTTGCAAAGAAGGACGCGTCGGGAGAGGACAGCCGCGCCTCCGCCGAACCGGAAATAACTATACAGCCCTGGGACCCGGATACGCCCTATCTCGCAATCCTTAAAAAAACATCCGCGGACAAAGTCTACGCTGCCTACCTGCAGGAACGGAAGAAAAACGCCGGGACTCCCGCCTTTTACTTAGACTGCGCCGATTACTTCATCAGCCAGGACATGCAAGATCTCGGCGTCCGCATTCTCTCGAACCTGGCGGAACTGAAACTGGAAGACGCGCCTCTTCTCCGCATCCTGGCGCACCGGCTTTCCCAGATCGACAGGCTTGCTTTAAGCAAATCGGTTTTCGAGGAAGTGCTTCTCATGCGGCCGGAAGAGCCCCAGTCCTACAGGGACCTTGCCCTGATTCTGGCCCGCCTGGGGGAATATACCCGGGCCATCGAGCTTTTGTACAAGGTGGTCCTCGGCAACTGGGACCGTTTCGAGGACATCGAACTCATAGCCCTGGTGGAGCTTAACACCATGATCCCGAAGGCCAAAGCCGGTGGACAGGCCGTGCCGCCCGTGGATTCCCGGCTTGTCAAACTGCTCGATACGGACATACGCATAAGCCTGACCTGGGACACGGACCTTTCCGACATGGACCTCTGGGTCACCGAGCCTTCCTCCGAAAAGGCCTACTATGCCCACAACGAAACAACCATAGGCGGAAGGGTGTCCAGCGACTTTACCGAGGGCTACGGGCCCGAGGAATACATGGTGAAAAAGGCGATGAAAGGTCCCTATAAAATTGAGGTTAATTATTATTCCTCCAGCGCTCCGTCGCTGTCCGGCTCGGTAACCCTGCAGGTGGAGGTGTTCACGAATTACGGCAGGGCCAGCGAAAAAAGACAGGCCCTGACGGTGCGCCTCCGGGAAAGCGCGGACACGGTGTACATAGGGGAGATAACGTTCTAGGGGGCGGTGCTTTAGGCAGGGCCGTTATTTTCGGTCAGGCTCCGGTACTCCTCTTCGGTATTCACATTGATAAAGGACAGTCCCTGAGGGTCGAAGCGGCGCACTTCCTCTTCCGGCAGGTATCCGACGGTAATGTGCGGATAGAAGGACACGATGCGCCGCCGGTTTTCCGAAAGCACTCTTTCGATGGCGGGAAGACAGGTCTTCCGGTATACGCCGAAGAGGGGTTCGGGATAACCGGTCCACATCGGGATAAACACATCGAACCCGGCAGCCTGCTGCCTCAGCTTCGCAGCGAGTTCCCCGGAAATAAAGGGGCTGTCTACGGTGGTTACAAAATTGATGTCCGTTTCGCTGTGTTTGAGCCCTGTATAAAGGCCCATGAGGGGACCGATGCCGGGCGCCTCGTCGCGGATTACGGGAACGTCAAGGTTTTCGAAGGCAGCGCCGGCCGCAGCCGCAGCCGCCACCACCAGCAGGGATTCGCAGAAAGCTGACAGGAGCCGGATTTTCCGCCGGAGGAAGGTCTCGCCGCTGAAAAGGAGGAGGGCTTTGTCCTTCCCCCCCATCCTGCTGCCCGTCCCGCCTGCCAGGATTATACCGGTCATAATCGCGAAAGTATTTGCCCTGCCGCCTTGTCGTACTCGCCGGGCAGGGCAAACAGCCCCACCTTGTGTTTTACGGCCGCGGCGGAATCCTTGAACTTCCCGTTTCCGGAAAGAATCATCACCGAGAAATCCGGGTCCAGACTCGCGAGCACATGATTGCCTTCGAATATGAGGCCGGGAAATCCTGCGCATTTGCCCAGGACAGTGCGGAGCGCTTCCGGGATGGCTTCCTCCCGGGCCTTGATCCAGAACACCTTCGCGGCGCCGGCGCGCGCATACCGCCAGGTATCCGTATTAGGCGTAAGAATCACGTCCGCGTCTTCTTCTATTACAAAAGGCAGGGAGAGACTGCTGCAGACGCCGCAGGAGTCCTCATGCCCCCGCGGACATCTGCCGTTTTCGTGGGGCAGGCAGGCAGTTACCTTGCACGCGGCCCAGCCTGTAAGGTGGGGAAGAAGTTTCTCCATGATGGTCGTTTTTCCCAGCTTGCTGAAGGCGGCAGTTACGCAGATTGTCTTCATATGACGTATTTACAGGTAATAATGCTAGCCGGCCTTTTCCACTTTTACGGCGCAGACCTTGAACTCGGGTATTTTCGCCACCGGATCCAGGGCCGCTATGGTGAGCCTGTTTGCCGGGTGTTCATGGAAGTGAAAGGCCATGAAAACGGTGCCGCTGCCGACTTTATCGGTTACATTGGCGGGTACCTCGATCCGGCCCCTCCGTGAACTGACGGACACCATGCTCCCGTTAACGATGCCGAGGGCCTCTGCGTTTTCCGGATTAATTTCCAGGGCCCCGTGGGGAACGAGATCGTCAAGCACCACGCACTTCCTCGTCATGGTTCCCGTATGCCAGTGCTGCAGCAGCCTCCCGGTGGTGAGAATAAGGGGATACTCGCCGTCAGGCATTTCCTTCGGATTGAGAAAGGGGACTTTGTAAAATTTTCCAAGGCCCCGTGAGAACTTTCCTTTATGCAGAAATTTGGTTCCGGGATGGTCCGCCGTCGGGCAGGGCCACTGAAGGCCTACCTTTTCGATACGCGGATACAGGATGCCTCCGTAGATCGGCGTCAGTTTCGCTATCTCCTCCTGAATCTGTTCGGCTCCCTCATACTTCATTTCGTAGCCCATGCGTTCCGCGATGCTGCATATGATGCGCCAGTCATCCATCGCTTCCCCAGGGGCGTCCACAGCCTTCCGGACCCTCTGCACCCTTCTTTCCGTATTGGTGAAGGTGCCGTCTTTTTCCGCGAAACTGCAGGCCGGCAGGACCACATCCGCCAGTTTGGCGGTTTCGGTAAGGAAGATATCCTGCACAACGAGAAAATCGAGGTTTTTAAGGCCTTCTTCCACATGGCCCAGATCCGGATCGCTTAACATGGGGTTTTCTCCCATAATATAGAGTCCCTTCACCTTTCCTTCCGCAGCGGCGTTCACTATTTCCACCACCGTGAGACCGGGAACCGGCGACAGTTTCGCGTGCCAGGCTGCCTCGAATTTTTTCGCAACTTCGGGATCATCGACCTTCTGATACCCGCTGTACACGTTGGGGAGGGCCCCCATATCGCAGGCGCCCTGAACGTTGTTCTGGCCCCGCAAGGGATTGACGCCGGAACATTCCTTGCCGATGTGGCCGCAGATCATGGCCAGGTTAGCCAGGCTCAGGACATTGTCCGTGCCGGTGGTATGCTGTGTAATGCCCATGGAATATACAATTGAAGCGGATTCAGCACCGGCAAACAGGCGCGCGGCTTCCCGTATTTTTTCCGCGGGCACGCCGGTAACTTTTTCGGCGAATTCCGGCGTGTTCTCCTTTATGGCGGGCAGGGCATCC
>SPDA01000078.1 GCA_004525155.1 Spirochaetales bacterium | reverse complement strand
GGAAAAAAACCTGCTTAAACGGGGCGACTACATTTTGACCATCGGTTTCGGCGGAGGGCTTACCTACGGCGGAAACCTGATACGCTGGTAGGCTTAAGCCTTACTTTTCCGGAAGCCAGGATTTTTCCCGGCTGTCTATCCAATTGAGGATTTCTCCCCGCGGCGCCTGCGCTGAAAGAAGACGCAGAAAGCTTTCTTCCCTGCACAGATAGGCCAGTTTTGCCATGATTTCGACATGATGCTGCAGACTGCTTGAAAACACATAAATAAGGCTGTGCACTGGCACCCCGTCCAGTGAACCGAACGCGAGGGGCTCATTCAGAAAGCAGATGGAGACCAGTTCGTCTTCAACTCTTGGAAAAAGGATTTTCCGGGAATGAGGGAAGGCGATACCGTTTCCGATTCCGGTACTCATGAGGGCTTCCCTTTCCAGCAGATAGGACAAGGCCTTGTCCCTCGAAACATCCGGGGGAAATAAAATAAGAGAAAGGCTGCTGCGGAGGCATTCCTCCCTGTCTTTTCCCTCGATTTTATAATATATCCCGCCTTTTTTAATAAGGTCTTTCAAACAAACCGGCTTGTCCGAAGCGGTTTCGCTGACCTCCTGAAGGGGTACACGTACCCGGTTATTCCGAATCCAGTCATTGATCTCGGCCCTGACAAAGCGGTACTGGTGGTTGATGTGATAAACGGGAATTGCCTTTTCTTTTATCCACCGGTAAATCGTTTTTTCAGAAACCTGAAGAATTTCCGCAACATCCTTAATTTTCAAATCCATGCTTATTTACCACTATGCGGTACTATACCATATAATGTGCGGAAAACGGCAGAGCCCCAGGACGGAATTCAGCAGATTTTTCCTCCGGTTTCTGCAAATACCAGGCCGGAAAACCGGCCGGAGGCACGATTGCCCTCCGGCCTTGAGATACAGTACATAATGCGAAACCCGGCTATTTCTTTTTTACGGGTTTTGCTGCCGCGTCCAATGCGGCTTTGACAATTTCCTCACCGGCAGCGAGCTGTTCCTGAACAGCGGTAACTTTCGCTTTGGCTTCTGCAAGTTTGCCGGCGTTGAGATCCGCCCCGGCTTCCGTAACCGCGGCCAGGCCCGTTTCGAGCTGTGCGGCGAGAGCGGAGGAGTCCAGCTTTATCCCTTTTACCTTGGCGGCTTTCGCTACCCTTTCCTTTGCCTGGGGAATGAGAGCGTTTACGATATTGATCAGATCGGCAACTTCCGCTTTCATCGCTTCTTTTGCTTTTTCAGCGTCCCCCGCAGCCTTCTCAGCCGCAGCTTTCGCATCCGAGGCAAGGGTCAGGGACTTGTCATACTTCCGTTTGACTGCGCCGAGCTGTTCCTGGGCCTTGAGTTCATTGTCCAGGGCGGTTACTGCATCCATTGCAGCGGTGAAACTTTCCGGCGCGTAAGTCTGCGCATCCGCAGCTTTCGCCGCTTCCAGCGCTGTTTTCACGGCATCCACTTCGGTCTGCGGTACCTTGGCACAGCCCGCCAATATCATGGCAAAAGCTGCCGCAGTCATGATCAGCATACTGATCTTTGTCGCATTTTTCATTACTTTCCTCCTGATTGATGCGGAATCATAAATTTATTCTCAATTTTCTCATTTATGACTTTTATTATCTATAATGAGAAATATATATACCTTAATGAGAAATTTGTCAATAGATGAGAATATATTTTTTACTTTTCTCCAGGTTATGAAAAGGTCAGAAACCCGGACTATAGAGGGTGAAGGATCCAAAACCTGCTTTGAAGCCGGCGGTTACAAGACAGCTCCCGTAAGGACTTTCCCGTACGGGAATGCCGTTGACGGTTTCCACGATAATTTTGCCCGGCGGATTGAATTCCCTGGACAGCAATGCATCAAAAAAACCCAGGGCTCCGTCAACGCCCTGGTCCTCAGGATTGCAGAAAAAAGTCAGGTGCCTGCCTTTCCTCTGGGATACAAACATCAACTCCCTTCCCCGGAAAACCAGGTGGTTGGAGGGCAGCCTCGCAGGCAGGGTATAAGGCAGACCCTTGAGGCCTAATCCGCAGGGTGATGCAGGATCGCAGGCATTCATCCATCGTATTTCCGTCCCTTCTGCAGACAAAAGCCCGAGGGCATCCGGATGCAGGAACTGAACACCCGAAATTCCTTCGAAAAACCTGCCGCTTACCGCTTCCCCGGAAAATTCCATGAGCCGGAGGACAGAAAACATGGTTTTCCACCTGAACACGGGCAGTTCCCGTTCAAGAAGCTCCCTGAATAAAAGGCCGTACCGCAGAAGCAGCTGTCTCGCCCTGTCCTTGAGCAGTTCCTGCTCTTCCAGGGGTGAATCACCGGCAACAGGCGGGGCCTTGGCTGCTGCGAGCGAAAACCAGTGGGATTTATCGTCTCTCCCCGCTTTCCACGCCGGCAGCCGTACCATTGAACCGGAACGCAACGAATGGCGCCTCCCCGGTTTCGGTCCGGGCGGCCTTTCTTCCGCGGCTGCCGCAGAAAAGGTTTCCGCCCTGAACCGGTTAAGAATACCCTTCCGGACCGTTTCAAAGGTATCAGTGGCAAGATCTCCCTGCCAGCTCCCTTTCCACAGGGCTTTTACCGTTTCGGCCGAGGAAAGTCCAAGATGCTCCTTCACCGCCCAGAGATCGAATTTACCCCGGCGATCGGGCAGAAGGTCTTTCTTCGGTGCCCCGGTCTCCAGATACAGGTCAAGGTTGCTCCTTAGGGAGAAGGACACGGCCCCCCTGCCCGTGCCGAACCAGCAGAGGTCCGAGGCGCGGAACAGCTGATCCAGCCAGGCGGTCCGGTACCCCGCAATACGCGCCGGAAGAAATTCCTCCTCCCACAGTCCGGCCGGCGCGGGATACCCGGCAAGCTGATCCATCACGGATTCCAGGGTTTCGAGGCCCGTTCCGCCGCAGCCCAGGCGCTGGTAATCCATGAGAAAGGGGCTTATGAATTCCGGCTTTTTCGGCGCGCCGGTAAACCGGAACTGCCTCCGCTTAAGGTAAAGAAGCCTTTCCCAGTTGTCCGCATCGCATATGCAGGATTCTTCGCTGCCTTCCATAAGGGTGCCCACGATAAACTGGTCATCCTCGCTGAAAAGGTCCGCCCAGGCGTCGCCTTCAGCCGTGCCGATTCCGAAAACCCGGCCCACTTGGGAAACAGGAAGGGGGCCGTAAAAGCCGAGCCAGGCGGCAATGGCCTCCCCCCTGGATGAAAAGGGCTCTTCCCTGGCACCCCCGGGCAGTTCCCGGAAGTTGACCGGTGTTCCCGCTGCCGGGGCCTCGAGCAGGGTCTGTTCCGCCGGCATGGCAAAAAGTTTCATCAAAACCGCAGCCGCCGCCGCATGACAGATAACGGGCCCTTCCATGCCCGGGCTCCGCAGCCTGACAAGCCGCGGTCCCGCGTGTTCCATCACCTGCGCTGCCGTTAGATTATGATCGCGTTCCATGGCACGGAGGAGGCTCTGCCACTCGGGCTCAGGTATGAAAACCCGTCTTTCCGTAAAAGACACCAGGTCCTCCCATGATTCCGGCGCGTACCCTTCCCAGGTTCGCTGCAGTTTCATCTGAACCTCCGCCGCCAGTTCCCCGGATATCCGCATCCTGTCTCCGGAACCGGCCATGAGGTCCCTGATGAGGCTGTCGGACAGGCTGGAGGTCCCGTCTGCGAAGGGTTCATCCGTCTGGTACATGTACAGGTTTGTTCTGTACCAGAGAATGTTCCTGGCAAAGGGGGACGGAGAGCTTGTCCAGCACTGGGAAAGGGCGATAAGTCCCTTTTTTATTTCCGCGGTTACCAGCGCCAGGGAATCAAGGTCGAACTCGTCCTTGAGACAGGTCCGCCAGGTCTCGACTGTTATGGGGAAGTCTTCAAATTTCTTTACTGCGGCAAAAAGCTTCTTCGACTTGAGCCTGGTAAGCCATAGGGGCTGCCTTCTGCCGAATCCGCCCCTGGGCAGCAGCAATGCCCTGGCCGCGTTTTCCCGGAACCGGGCGCCGAAAAACTCGGTACCCTCGAGTTTTGTCTTGAGCCTGGCCGCGATATCTTCATAACGAAGGGGCATTTCCCCGGCAATCATCCGCGGAAGGGCTTCCTCCGAAACCGTATGGGGAAGATGAAACAGGATACATTCGTTGTCCGCGTAAACCTCCAGGGGATACCCGAATTTCTCCTCCCACACGGATGAAAACACAAGGCCGAAGGGATGGTTGACCCTGCCCCCCCAGAGAGTGTGAAGGACGGAGGTCCGGGTGTCCGGCAGCCCGGTCCCTTCATTAACGTACTCGAAAACCGCCTGGTGCCGGTGGGGCAGCGGGAGTCCCGTATGATCCTCCTGGTTCCGGAGAAACACGATGAGATCCTCCGCGGCTTTCGGTTCCATGCGGCAATCCTCTGATAGGTAATGGAAGAATTCGGCGGAACCGGTCCTGCCTGTCCAGGTCTCGCAGAAGGCAAGCAGTCTCCCGGCAAAGTGAAACCCGCTCCACTGGTTTTCCGCCTTCCAGAAAGGAATAATCTGAGGTGAAGGCGCGCCGGGTATTACCTTGACGTCCCTGGCGCCGATATCCATTATGGTCCAGAGCTGGGTGCCCATGGCAAAAGTGTCGCCCGTTTTCCGTTCCCACACAAACTCTTCGTCCAGTTCGCCGATTTTAGACCCGTCCGTGCTCATGCGCAGGTCGAAGTACCCCCTGTCCGGAATGGTGCCTCCCGAATGATACAGAAGCGTCAGGATTCCCTCCTTCCCCTTTACCGTACCTGTAAGTGAATCCACAAATAACCTCGGCTCCAGTACCTTCTGAGTGGAGGATGCGTATTTTCCCGCCAGCATATTCAGGACAAGGTCGAAATGACGCCTTGTAAGCCCCGAGAAACCGGAACAGGTACGGATAAAATCATAAAGCTCGCCGGTCTCCCACACGGCCGTGCCTGTCATGGATACGATAATCTGGGCGAGTACATCTAGAGGTTCCCGTACCGGAACAATCTCCTCGATATCCTTTTCCAGAACGGCGGTATACATGACTGCCGCCTTGAGGGAATCAAGCCCGCCGGCCGGGTAAAATCTTGCCCGGCTTTTATCCCCGACCCTGTGACCCGCCCTGCCGATGCGCTGCATGGCCGAAGCCACGGTCCAGGGAGTCTTGACAAGCACTACCTCATCCAGGTGTCCGATGTCTATGCCGAGTTCCAGGGAACCGGTGGCAACGATGGCAGGCAGGTCCCCGCTTTTGAGTCTTTCCTCCACGTAATGCCGCAGTTCCCTGGAGAGGCTTCCGTGATGCGCGTAGGCAAGGAGAGACGGCTCGTCCCTGTTGATTAGAAAGGCGAGCTTTTCCGCGTGCCGCCTGCTCGGAACGAAGAAAAGGGTCGTCCTGTTTTTACGTATGATGCGCCTGAACTCCCCGACGTAGGGTTCCCAGAAGCTGTCGCCCGCGGGTCCGCCCGGCGGCGTATTATTTACCGGCGGCGCGCTCTTCACCGGGGCATCCATCCGCGGCGCCGCTATGATCACATCATATTCCTTGCTTCCGCGCACATCGATAATGCTGACCCGGCGGTTCCGGTAGATCCCCGGCGCCGTCTGCTCCCTGCCGCCCATGAATCCTGCCACAGCATCCAGGGGCCGCACCGTGGCCGAGACGCCCAGGCGCTGGAACTCGCCGGAGAGGAGGGTAAGACGCTCCACGGCGGTCATCAGGTGAACGCCCCGCTTTGAACCTGCCACGGCGTGAATCTCGTCCAGGATTACGGTTTTGAGATCCGTCAGAATTGAAAGCGCCCGTTTCGAACTCAGCAGGATGTTCAGGCTTTCCGGCGTAGTGATGAGAATTTCCGGCGGTTTTTTAAGCATGCGCTGCCGTTCCGGGCCGGGCGTGTCGCCGCTCCTCACCATGACCTCAAGGGCGGGGAAAGGCTGCCGCCTGGAGAGGAAAAGTTCCCGCAGTTCGGCAAGCGGCTCCATCAGATTAGCTTGAATGTCATTATTGAGGGCCTTGAGGGGCGAGATGTATAAAACGCGCAGGCTGCCTGCTTCCCAGGCGCCGGTAATGAGCCTGTCCAGCGCCCACAAAAACGCAGTGAGTGTCTTGCCGCTGCCCGTGGGCGCCGTTACCAGCACATGACTTCCGCGTATTATTTCCTGCCAGGCAAGCTCCTGCACTTCCGTGGGACCGGGAAACCTGCCGGAAAACCATTCCCGCAGGAGCGGGTGAAAATATTCGAGCGGCATAATGAAGGATTATACATCCGCGGACAGCCGTATGGGTACCCTTGTCTTCAGCGCATCCCGCAGATTGCCTGAACCTGCAGCATTTTTTCGGCGAACCGCTTTCATAACTTTTATAACTGTATTAAAATGAAAAGCACCAGACAGATGGCAACTGCCCTCAAACCGCAGAGGAAGAGCAGACTGTCCGAATCAGCAGATGAGGAATTATATGGCTTATGAGGTCGATGATAAAAGGAAATTTCCGCGGCTGCCGCTGGAGGTGCAGGTTAACTACAAGGAGAACGGTTTCGCCAACTCAAAGGACATAAGTTCCGGCGGGATTTGTCTCATCACCGAAGAAGCTTTGGAGAAGGGAAAAATTTACAAACTTTCCTTCACCTTTCCCGGAGAATCGGACCGGTTTGATTGTCTGGGCAAGGTAATGAGGTCGAAGCAGGCATCCGAGCACCTTCATGAAGCGGGTTTAAGTTTCTGGGACATTGAGAAAAGTTTACAAAAAAAGATAGACAGTTATTTTGCATCCGCCTGAGTGTGTTAAGGATTCAAATCAGTCAATCAACTCCAGTAATCCGCGTACTTCTCCATGGCATCCATGACGGCTTCGGCGTTTTCTAGGGGCACGCCGGGATACAGGCCGTAGATGAGCATGAGGCCGCCTTCCTTCGAACCAAGGCGGCTTACTTCCTCCCGGATGAGACTGTCTATCTGTTCCCGCGTTCCGGAAAAGGTAACGCTCTGCCGGTCTATGTCCAGCTCCACGCATACCCTGCTCTTCAGCCGCTTCTCTATCCAGTCAATGCCGTTTACCAGGTCCTGAAGATTGAGCACGTCCGCGCCGCAGTCGATGAGATCGTCTGCGAGAAGCCGGATATCGCCGTCGGCATGAACATGGATTATGGCGCCCGCCTCCCTGGCCGGTTTCATGATGCGCTCGTAGGCAGGCTTGATGTATTTCCTGAACAGCTCCGGCGAGAGCATGGGGCCGTACTGCATCCCTAAATCTTCCGCGTAATCCATCCAGCCGATCTGTTTGCAGGCAAGATAGTTTTTCACGAGCCCGAGGTTGAAATCGGTAAGCATGCCGATAAGCCTGTCAATTTTCGGCTCCCCCTCCATCATGTCGATGAGCGCGTTCTGATAACCCCGGATGTCCGTCAGCTTGAGCCAGGTGTGGTTGTGTCCTATCTCGCCGTTCGGGATGCAGCGCTGCGATAT
>SPDA01000405.1 GCA_004525155.1 Spirochaetales bacterium | reverse complement strand
TCCGAACCTGTTCGCTATGGCCAATGCCGGATCGAGAGGTACTTCCGCCGGCTTCAGTCCCTTCGGCGTATTGATGTTCCCCAGGGGCCGTATTTTTTTACCCTCGAACTGGGGCAGCCATTTCCGCTGGGCTTCGAGCATTTCCGCAACCATGTCCCTCGTTTCCTGCAGCGTAAGCACGGCCGAAGTGAGCGGATCAAACGCAGCGGCCATCATCAGTTTTTCCACATCGCCCTCGAGCGCCGCCTCGGACGCCATGAGCTGCACATTTATGTCCATCATGTTAAGCGCCGCCAGCTGTGCGGGGAGCTTTCCCACGTAACTCGGGTGCAGACCGTTTTTATCCACGAAAATGGGGACCTCCACGCAGCAGTCCCTCGGCAAATTTTCTATATACCCTTCGGTGTTCATTATGTTGCCGTTCAAAACAAAAAGCTTGCCGGTTTCGAGGGACTCAATAACGAAGGAGCAGTAATCCTTGCTCCGGGGTTCGAGGTCATCGCTCGCAAGCCGCATAAAGTCGCCTTTTTCGAATTTCTTCGCTATCATGTCGCAATACTTGTAATAGGCTCCGGATTCTCCGCCGAACGCAGGCTGATCGCAATACAGGTCCAGGGCTTTCTGGTTTTTCCTGAACCACGGCAGGTATTCGGAGAGATGCCCCGTGGATTCGGTCATGAAATAGCCGAAATGACGCATGGTTTCACAGCGCACCTTGTCGTTGACAAAGTATTCCGGCTTTTCACAATTCGCCTTTAGCAGGGGATAGAGGTCCTTTCCATCTTTTTCGATTTTCAAAAACCAGGCCATGTGATTAATGCCGGCGCAGATAAAATCAATTTCCGATTTTTTGCAGTTCGTATATCCGGCAATAAGATCCAGGGTTGTCTGAACCCCATGACATAAACCGATGAAATTGATTTTGCTCGATTTTCCCATGCCAATCGAATTGGTGGCCATGGGGTTAACATAATTGAGCAGCAGCGCATGAGGACACAATTCTTCCATGTCTTTCATTATGGAAGCGAGAACAGGAATCGAGCGAGCTCCCCTGAATACCCCGCCCGGGCCGACACACTGGCCGAGACATTGATCAACACCGTACTTGAGGGGTATTTCATAATCAATTTTGTACGCTTCCATTCCGCCAACCTGCAGCGGAACGACCACGTAATCCGCACCTTTAAGAGCGTCCCGTCTATCAGTCGTGGAATACACCTTGGCGCCGAGCTTGTTTTTAAGGATTACATTTTTTGCCCAGGTTTCAACCCTTTCAAGCTTCCATTTAGTCGGTCCCATAAGAGCATAGGTTGAATCCTTGAGACAGTCCGTTCCCAGCATGTCATTTATCAAGGTGGTGGCAAAAATAATGCTACCTGCTCCGATAATCGCTATTTTCGGCATAATCGTTCCTCCAGCAAGACTATCTATAATAATTAGTATACTAATGTATGTACATTAGTATACTATACTGTTGACTTCTGTCAATATTATTTTTCAATTTCGGGAAGGCTGGGAGCTCTTGTATTTTTTTTCCAAACCTTCGAGATACCGGACGCTTTTTTTCAGATTTTCATCTCCTCCGATTTCAAGAGTAGAATATTCCACATCCTTTAAAATTTTATACACGCCTTCAACGTCAATGACCCCTTCACCGAGAGCGACAGGACTGAACCCGCAGCCGAATATTTTTCCCCTGTCTTTCCTGAATTGCTCCGGCAAATCCTTCCAGTGTATGTGATGTATCTTTTGCCGGAATTTTTTGGCGAATTCGACAGGATCCGTGCCGCCCAGCCAGGAGTTTCCTGTATCGATATTCAGGGACAGGCCTTTCGGATCTCCCAGCGAGTCCAGGATTGCCTCCATACCCTTGATGCTGTCCGTGATGGGTCCATGAGGTTCAAGAAGTATCGTAACACCCAAATCCGCGGCAAGCCGGACCGGTTCGTACAGCCTGTCCGTAATAACGAAGACGCTTTCACTGAAAGTCAGTTTCTCACCCCACCTGGTTACAGGCTCCCCTTCGGTAGTGACCACATACCGGACACCCATAAGCGCGGCAAGCCTGATAGCCTTCATCAATTCATGAGTACCGTATCTGAAAGGCGCCACAGGATCGAGCAGGCAGGCGTGGGCGCACACACTGGTTATGGTCAATCCGTGCTTGCTGAAGAGACGTTTCACGTCCATGGGATTATCGTCAAGGCTTACTGTGGCGGCAAACCCGAAATCACGTCCCAGCAAACCGCCCGGGTGATTGTCCGTTACATCGGCATATTTAAATCCCATGCCCGCTATGCGTTCCAATTGATGGTCCAGGGCGCTGAAAGGGTCCACAAGCGCGAAACATCCTATTTTCATAATTCGTCCTCCACCAATTTCCTCATTATCGCCTTATCAGTATATATTTGTCGTTCAATAAAGGACAGTGAATTATTTTATAAAATTCTTAATCCGACAAAGGGGGGAAAATCACGAAATACCGCCGGAAATATTCCTGCATATTATTTAATGCAGAGTAAAGAAATAATTTGATGATACGGCAGCGGTATTTTCATTGAAAAACAGCGGGAATCATGGTAGTATACCTTACTGGAGTAAATTTATAAAATCATTCAGTGAAGGATTTTATAAATCGAAAAACTTTTTCTGACCGGCAAATGGAGGGGGTCCGGAATGCCTTTTAACAGCCCCATTTTCATCGATCACAATAAAACGTACAAGGCGGATACCTGTACTCCGCTCAAAAACGCGGCAAAAGAAGGATTAATTAATTTTATCGGCGTAAAGCGCGGCCTCTATCCGGGCATGGAATTGCCGGAAAATCATTTGCCGGGAATAAACAGTATCGGTATCTGGGACATAACCGAGCCGCAGGATTGGGGACTCGACTGGCATAGAAATGAAGGAATTGAATTGACATTCCTGGAAAACGGAACTCTCCCCTTCGAAGTAACTTCTAACCGGAAACATCTGCTGGAGCCCAATGATTTGACAATTACCCGGCCATGGCAGACTCACCGGGTAGGAGTTCCGAATGTAGGCGTCAGCCGGCTGTACTGGATTATTCTGGATGTGGGAGTTAGGAGACCTCATCAGGAGTGGAAATGGCCCAACTGGATTATTCTCAGCGACGATGACCTGCAGCATCTTACACATATGATGCGGAAGAATGAAGAACCGGTGTGGCATACGAGCACGGATATTTTACATTGTTTTCACTCCATAGGCAAAAGCCTGGCCCAGGTGATTGAAGGCGGAAGTCCCTCAAAACTGGGCATACAT
>SPDA01000611.1 GCA_004525155.1 Spirochaetales bacterium | reverse complement strand
CTATCTGCCCCAGGTAATCGAGGAGTTCAATTCCGCCTACGAAAACGGAACGGACCCGGTAACGGGAAAAAGGCTCACCTCTTCCGACAAAAAAATCTTTGTAAAAGGCGAACCCGGTTCATCAGGCACGATCCATTCCTACATCGTGAATGCGGTCAACGGCATAAATACGAGCCAGGTGAGCAAACCGACCATATTCAGCCCCTCCGTGGGTCACTGGCTCAGGCTTGTTAATTATGAGACCAACAGGGAAGTCTTCAAACTAAATGAAGCCGTCCCCACCGCCAACGCCCCTGTGGTCATGGCCATCTGGGAAAGCAGGCTCAACCTGATTAAGGCCAAAAACCCGAACAAGGCAATCGGCTGGGAACAGCTTCTCGAAGTGCTCAGGAGCCCCAACGGCTGGGCCGATTACGGAGTCCGGGACGGGTCGCACAAGAAGATTTACTACGGACACACGGATCCCTTTGTCAGCTCCACGGCCCTTTCCACTCTCATAGCGGAATATTTCGCCAGCGCCAAATACCTGGCAAACAAGGAAGACCTCGAACAGCTCACCATGGAAAACGTGAAGGACGAAAAAATCCAGGAGCAGGTGAAGCAGATTGAAAAGCTAATCAAGCACTATTCCTCCAGGACGACTGAATTCAAGGAATACATAGCCCAGGGCCCCAATTACCTCGATTTTGTAGCCCTCGAGGAAAACGATCTCATCTACATCAACCAGGGGAAAACCGCGTACAAACCGCCGGAGAAACTCGTGGCCCTGTATCCCAAGGAAGGGACCTACGTACATGAGCATCCCTTTGCCGTTCCCTACACCGACTGGGTTACCGACGAACAGAGGGAGGCGGCCAAAAAGTTCACCGATTATGTGCTGACGGAAAAGGTCCAGAGGCTCGTCATGGAAAACGGGTTCAGGCCCGCCAATACCAGCATCACCCTGGCTGACCCCATTTCCATGAATAACGGCGTTGATCCTTCCGAACCGAGGGCAATCCTGCCGATACCCGCTCCGGAAACCATCATGACAATCCAGCAGAACTGGCATTTCGTCAAGAAGCGGGGCCTCGTCTACGTTCTCCTCGATACCTCCGGGTCCATGGACGGCCAGAAACTCGACAATGCCAAGTCCGCCATTCAGGTGTTCGCGGAAAAAATGCCGACGGAAAACCAGGTCGGCATGATCGGTTTCAGCAATCAGGTGGATGAAATAACCCCCATAGACCTGCTGGAGACAAACAAATCCAGACTTCTTCTCGGGCTTACGGAAATCTATGCGGAAGGCGGAACAGCCATGTACGACGGCCTGCTGAAAACCATAGATATCATGAACGAAAGAAAGGATGCGGACACCATCCGGGCGATAGTCATGCTGAGCGACGGCAAGGACAACAGGTCCAAGTCAAGCCTGTATGATGTGGTGAATGTGCTGGAGCAGCTGCAGCAGTCGGACAACCCCATCATGGTGGTCCCCGTGGCTTACGGCAACGATGCGGACATAAGCGCCCTCAATGCCATAGCCAGGGCTTCATCCACGAAGGTTCAGGTGGGCGATACCGGAGATATCGGCAAGCTTCTCGAAGTTATAAGCAGTTATTTTTAGTCCTGCGGGAGCGAACCGCAGACAACGATCACTTTCACGGTTTTCCTACTGCAGGGTTTTACGTTTTTCGGCGAGCAGTTTGATGTGCCGCTTCTCCTCGTCCACGATTTTCTGCACGGCTGTTTTGGAGCGCGGAGGAGTAACGTTCAGGAGCTCATAGAAAAACAGCAGCGTATCCTTCTCGAAACCTAGGGCGAAGTCAATAGCCTGGATCATGTCCTTGGCCTGCCTGGCGAAACTGATGGCCTTTTCCTCGCCGATAAAAAAGCGGGTTTCCGTGGAAGCGCGGATGTACTCCGATATTTGCTCCCAGTCCTCCTGGTCTATGGAGAAATCCTCAATTTCATCATTGAGCGATTTGAAAAACCCGTAATGCACCTGCTCCTGATCGGCAAGATAGGTGAAAAACTCCTTCAAATCCTGTGAAGGGGCCTGGTTGACAACGGTCTGGTAATAGGCCCGGCCGCTTTTCTCCACCTCCAGGGCCATGGAAAATATCTCTCTGGCAGACAGTACAACACTCATGCTTTCCTCCGGCTAGTGAATCAATACAAATAATACAGGTAAACAGGCTACATGTTAAGCGTATACAGGTGTTCCCTCCCTTCCTTGCCGGCGAGGTCCAGGAGCCCCGCCCTCGAAAGGCAGTATGCCGTTTTCTGCGCGAGCTTTTTCGTGCAGCCCGCGGCCGCTG
>SPDA01000573.1 GCA_004525155.1 Spirochaetales bacterium | reverse complement strand
CGAATTCGCATGATGTATTATAAGTAACAGGCTCTGTTCCGGCAAGCAGAAAAAGGTTTTTTGACGAAATTGAAGGAATCACCGCCGTCAATCTTTGCCCGGCAGCTGTGTGACGGCGGTGGATGTGCCTATTTCCCGAACTTCGCCAGGTAATCCTTTACAATCTGTGGCGGTTCATCGCCCTTCTTCGCGAAGATAAGGGACGCTGAGTTCATGCAGAAGCGCAAACCCGTCGGATTCGGCCCGTCCTGAAACACATGCCCCAGGTGCGATCCGCTGGAACTGTCCAAAACTTCCGCATACCTGCCGCCGGAGCCGAATTCAATCCGCAGTATTACTGCATCCGGATCAATAGGTTCGTAGAAACTAGGCCAGCCGGTACCGGAATCGTACTTGGTTTTTGAATCGAAAAGGGGCTGCCCGGTAGCCGCGGAATAGTATTTGCCCTCCTCGTGGTTGTCGTTATATTCCCCGGTGAAGGCCCACTCCGTGCCTGCATTCCTCAATATCTCGAATTGTTCTGCAGTGAGGCTGGATTTCCATTCCTCTTCACTTTTTTGTATGGGTGTGGCTATTTCCGTGCCTTCCGGAGCTATTTTAAGTGTTTTCCAGCTCATGGTGCTTACCTCCGATTTTTCCGCGGTTGCGGACTGTATTTTGTCCGTGGTCTTTGCCGCTTCCGCCTTTTCCCTGTTTCCGCCGGCAAAGGCGGACAGAGATATAAACGAAAGAACAAGAATAAAACCCCGTATAATGGTATATTTATTACTATTCATGTCATAAATATAATTCTTTTTTGCCTGTCCGTAAAGTTTTTAAAGAATTACCGCAAAATTTTAAAAATAATCGTTGACAAATTAGAAATTCGGCTCTTATAATACTAGTCATACGAATGACTGAGGAGTAATGAATGACCTCTCGCGAGCGGTTTCTGAAGGTTTTTCAGGGAGAACTGCCGGACCGGGTGCCAACAACCCTTTTTATAGCTGATCAGGGCCATTTCATCAATCAGCTCCATCCGTCAATTGATCCTTTCGATTTTGAAGCCCTGCAGATGAAGATCGTGGAATTCCAGAAAGAAATGGGCTGTGATGTGTTTTTGAGACTGCTCTACGGGTTGAACGATCCGCTTTCCATTCACACCGGCGGGGCGAATGTTTCGCGGCAGGCGGAAAACTGGGAAGTAAAAACCGAAACGATTAAAAACGGCACCGTTACCATCGAACGTTCCCGAATAAAGACGCCGGAGGGGACCCTTACCCAGGATTACTCCAGGAACGAAGTACGTCCCGGCACGTTCCTCTATGCCTGTACCGATAAACCGGTGAAAAATGAAAAAGATCTGGACATCCTCATGAAATACGAGCCCGGCATGCCTCCTGACTGGCCGGCAAAGACCAGGGCCATGGTGCAGAAATTCAGGAGCGTTATCGGGGAGGACGGCATTATCGGTTCCTGGACGCCCCACGGCCCTTTCAACAATGCCTCTTTATTGTTCAGGCATGATGATCTGTATTCACTGTTTCTGACGGACTATCCTTTTTACGAAAAACTCATGAATTACGCCATGGACCGTATCCTCGACTACACCCGGGCAATAGATGAGGCGGGTGTGGATGTGCACTGTGTAGGCGGCAATGTGGCGGGCGGTTTTCTGGGAAAGAAGATGTGGGATGAGTACATTCTCCCTTTCGAAAAGAAATATATGGACTTTGTTCAGCGGAACGGGACGCCGGCCATGTACCACAACTGCGGCGAGGTGCTTAATCTTGTTGAATCCTATAAAAAGCTCGGGGTACGGATTGTGGAACCCTTTTCACCGCCCCCTCTGGGCGATGCGGCGGATCTGGCCGCTGTTAAGGCGCAGGTAAACGGGGCCTACATCATGCTCTCCGGCATAGACCAGGTAAACGTTATACAGAAAGGCGCGAAAGACGACGTGAAAAGGGCTACGGAAAAGGCGATGAGGGCCGGCAAGCCGGGGGGCGGCTTTATTATGCAGCCCGTGGATTTTCTGGAATACGGCACCCCTGTGGAAAATATCAAAGCCTATGTGGACACTGCCCTGGAAACGGGCGTGTATTGAGGTAAGGGTGTGATTACGGGAAAAGAAAAGCTCAGCTATAATCCCCTGTACCTGCAGGTAAAAGACGTCATCCTGAAGCGCATAATAGACGGCATTTATCCCCAGGGCAGCCTTATACCGAGCGAATCGAGGCTGGCGGAGGATTTCGGTACCAGCATCTCCACCATTCGCCAGGCTCTCTCCATACTGGTGTCCGAGCAGCAGCTTGAAAAAAAGCAGGGGCGGGGTACCTTCGTATCTGAAAACAAGGTAAAAATAACCTTTCTCACCTGGCTTGCGGAAACGGAAAAGGGAAGGCAGCTGGTGGAGGAAATTATAGACCTTTTTCATAAAGAGCATCCCTCGGTACTAGTGGAACCCATTTATCCGATTTATCCGAAAACCCGGGATACCCT
>SPDA01000543.1 GCA_004525155.1 Spirochaetales bacterium | reverse complement strand
TTTCCAGAACGAAACCTTTGCGGCTAATCCGGACCGGCTGGTTTCGATGGAGGAAAACGAATGGGAAAACACTGAATTCCTCGATAAGCTGAAGATTGTGGAGTTCCACAGGGACAGGTACCTGAAAAAGCAGGGTTCCTCTCTGTGGGTGGATACGGAAGAATCGGGTAAAGCCTCCCTTTTTCAGGCGGCCCAGGGTCCCAAGATCCGGCAGGGATTTATCGAGGCTTCAAACGTCAACCCTGTGCGGGAAATGGTGGACATGATCGAGGTAAACAGGGCCTATGAGGCAAACCAGAAAGTTATACAGACCGATGACAGCCTCGCCAGCAGGCTTGTAAACGATGCGGTCAAGGTTTAGGAGGATTAAAGCATGATGCGTTCATTATGGACCGCTGCGTCGGGCATGATCGGGCAGCAGTTCAACATAGATACCATAGCCAATAACCTGTCGAACGTGAACACTACGGGGTTCAAGCAGAACAGGGCTGATTTTGAGGATTTACTGTATCAGACATCGAGAATCGCCGGCACTCCTGCCACAGAGGTTACCGTTGTCCCTGTCGGGGTACAGGTCGGACACGGCGTCAAAGTCAGCGCCACCCAGAAAATCTATACACAGGGGTCGCTTCAGTCCACAGGCAACATATCGGACATCGCCATCCAGGGGGAAGGTTTTTTCCGGGTGCTGCTTTACGACGGCACCTACGGGTACACCAGGGACGGGTCCTTCAAAATCGATTCCAACGGACAGATGGTCACCTCTAACGGCTACCGGCTTCTTCCCGAAACGGTACTCCCTGAAAATTTCGTGCGGGATTCGCTGACGATTTCCCAGGACGGCAGAGTCAGCGTCAAGGTCGCCGGGTCCGACGAACCCATCGAAGTGGGGCAGCTTCAGATTTACAGGTTCGTTAACCCCGCCGGTCTTCAGGCTGTCGGCGAAAACCTGATGAAGATCACCAACGCTTCCGGCGATGCAATAGGCGGGCGGCCGGGATTCGACGGCATGGGAAAGGTAATCCACAAATTCCTCGAAATGTCGAATGTTTCCGTTGTGCAGGAAATGGTGAACATGATAGTCGCCCAGAGGGCCTACGAGCTTAATTCAAAAGCGATACAGACGAGCGACAATATGCTCGGCATTGCCACAGGTCTCAAGAGGTAACATTTATGACGGTCATTGACAGCGCGAGAATACAGCTTCAGAACCCGGATCTCACCAATGCGGCACCGAGGCAGGGTATGGACAACAAGGCCCTGAAAGCGGCCTGTATGGATTTTGAAGCCCTTTTCATAAAACAGATGCTCGATGCCATGAAAAAGACAGTCCCCAAAAACGACCTCATCGAACGGGGCATGGCCGAAGATATCTTTGAAGACATGCTGTACCAGGAATACGCCAAATCCATGGCGCAGACTGCAAACCTGGGCATTGCGGACATGATGTACAAACAGCTTTCGCAAAGGGGAGTATAAAAATAATATACTCCCCCGAATAATGTATAAAAAAAAATACATATTCAGATTAAGAAAATTCCGTTTTCTGAAGCAAACAAATAAATAACTGTATTATAACAAATAATTATTTCCGTTCAAAATTATTCCTTCTTGGCATGAATATTGCAATACTATCTTCAGGATGGATATATGAAGAAACAGGTTGTTTATTCACGATTTACTGAAGATACACTTCAATCCTATTTCAATCAGATAAAACACATTCCGCTTCTCAGTTTCGAAGAAGAACTGGAATTATCACAGAAAATCATGAAAGGCGATGAAGCCGCGAAAAAGAGACTCATAGAGTCCAACCTGAGACTCGTTGTAAAGATTGCAAAGGCCTATGTAACCCCGGATGTCAGTCTGCTGGACATTGTCCAGGAGGGCAATCTCGGCCTGTTAAAGGCGGCGGCCAAATATGATTACAGAAAGCAGGTCCGCTTCAGCACGTACGCAGCCTGGTGGATAAAGCAGGCCATTGTCCGATCCCTGTCAAACAAACGCAGGACCATACGGCTTCCTCACCGGAAAGAGGAAACCATCAAAAGGATACAGAAAACGTTCACTACCTTGAGCCAGAAACTGCTCAGAAAGCCTTCCATTCATGAAATCGCGGGCGAATTGAACATGGTCGAAAACGACATAGTGGACCTCCTCATGGTATCAAACAGCGTGGTTTCCCTGGAAACCGAGCCCGGCGTGGATTCATCCGGTACTCTGATGGATGTGTACGAGGATTTTTCCTACGAACCCCAGAGGCAGCTTATGGACAAGAATATGCGCGAGGAAACAATGAGGTTTCTCGAAAAGCTTCTGGAAAGGGAAAAAAGGATACTCCTGTACCGGTTCTCCTTTTTCGGAAACAAGAAGTATACGCTCAAGACTATTGGAGAAAAGATGGGTATTTCTCCGGAAACCGTACGTCAGATAGAAAAACGGGCTCTTAAAAAATTAAAAAATCATATAAGCGAAATACAGGAATACGTGTATTCTTAAGCGTCTTCCCGGTTGACCATGTCATGATTTTCTTCTAGATTGCAGTCACAGTGCCGAGAAAAAACAAAAAAAAGCTGCGAATACGGGCGGGAATAATAGCCGGCCTGTCGGGCGCGGCAATAATG
>SPDA01000270.1 GCA_004525155.1 Spirochaetales bacterium | reverse complement strand
GAGGAGCCTCTGTATTTTTCCTATGGCAATGGGCCGGCTAATGCCTGTGGCGCTGCATTCCTTTTCACAGAGCCTGGGGGTGGGGCAGAGGACGCCGCAGGCGCCGCCCAGTATGTTATTCTTTTTTATGGTCCGCATGGCACCGGTTATGTTCTTCATGCGGAGTTTCCGGATGAATGTACCCGGGTCTGTAGCTGCGGGACAGCCTTTTGAACAGGGCGGGTCGTAACAGAGGAGGCAACGTTCCGCTTCAGTTACGGCCTGAACCAGATCGTATCCTTTCTCCATGGACTTGAATTGAGTAGTGTTGGCTTCCATGCGCCCTCCTTGGAATGTGTAATAAAAAAATCAGTATACCGTAAATGGGGTATTTTGACAAATGCAAATACTGTTTACGCCTTCTGCCTGAGGGAGGGTTCCTTTTTAATAAACACGATAAACCCAAGGGAGAGAAACACGATGCCCATACCCAGGTAGGACAGCCAGGAATGGGTTTCGCCGAGAAAGAGCAGAGACAGGAGAACACCGAAGACCGGGATCAGCACCTTGAAGGCCGTAGCCGTGGTGAAGGAGAGAACTGCCATGGCTTTATTGAACAGCACATAGGGCAGCGCGGTACCGAGGATACCGGAATACAGCACCAGCAGGAAATCCCGGCTGGAGATAAGACTGAATTCCCGCAGCCCGTTTCCCTGAGTTACCGCAAGCACGGCTATTACCAGGGAACTTGCCAGCATGCACATGAATGTCGAGATTATGCCCCCGTACCGCACAACGTAACTTGTAAGAAAAAGGGTGTACAGGGTCATGGAAACCGAGGCCCCCAGGAGGATGCAGTTACCGAGGAGCATTTCCCTGAAAAAGGACACACCCTGCGCCTGTCCGCCGGTAACGACAAAGTACATTCCTCCAATGCCCACGGCGGCTGAAATCAGTTTAAGCCAGCTGAACCTTTCCTTACGAAGCAGCGGCGCGAAAAAAACCGCGAAAATAGGCTGGGTATTGATGAGGAGCGAGCCGTTCGAGGAATTCGAAAGCCGGACGCCGAAGAGCAGCAGCAACGCAAAGACGGCCACTCCGAGCAGTCCCCAGACATTCATGAGGATAAAGTCCCTGACCCGTACGGGCGCCTTCAGTTTTTTCCGCTCTATCAGGTAGAAGGGAAGGAGTATGAGGTTCGCGCTCAGGTACCTTATCGCTGCCACGGCGAAGGGCGATGCGTGGGTAACCGCGACTTTTGAAATAGGGTACGTTGTGGCGAAGGCGAACATGGAGAACAGCAGTAGGAACTGCCACAACGTACGTTTGGCCATGGAAAACCGCTACTGGGCCTGAATCAGACTCGCCAGCGCCTCCACGGTGATACCGAGGTGCTCCGCAACTTTGGCTGCGGGACCCGATTCACCGAACCGGTCCAGGCCGAGGATGTCCCTGGAGGATGAGGCGATCCTTGTCCAGCCGAAGGTAACACCCGCTTCCGCGGTAATGGTGCGTACGCCGGGAGGAATAATCTCGCCCCAGAACGACTTGTCCTGTTTAAGAAAAAGTTCCATGGAGAGCATGGAAACGATGCGGATTTTCCTGTCCTTTACCTTGGCCGCCGCTTTTATGGCGAGTTCCACTTCGGAACCTGAGGCCACCACGACCACATCCGGATCACCGCCGTCCTGCACCACATAGGCGCCCTTGGTGATGGTGTTCATCCAGTCCTTGTCCGTCTTCGCGTATACTTCCAGGTTCTGCCTGGTAAGGGCAAGAACAGTGGGGCCGTCCGTCCTGCTCAGCGCCATCTTCCAGGCCGCGGCTGTTTCCTGCGCGTCGCCGGGCCGCAAGACCACCACATTCGGGATAACGCGAAGGGAGGCGATATGTTCAACAGGCTGATGAGTGGGCCCGTCCTCGCCTACAAAAATCGAGTCATGGGTAAAGACATAAATAATGGGCAGCTTCATAATGGCCGCGAGCCTGATGGCGGGCCTCATGTAGTCCGCGAACACAAGAAAAGTGGCGCAGAAGGGCCGCAAGCCCCCGTGCAGGCAGATGCCGTTTACGACACCTCCCATGGCATGCTCCCGAACGCCGAAATGCAGGGTCCTGCCGGATCGGTTCTGCGCGTTGTAGTCGCCGTAATCGGGCAGGGCCGTATTGTTGGAAGGGGCCAGGTCCGCGGAACCGCCCACCAGGTTCGGTACGGCTTTTGCCGCTGCCTGCAGGCTCTTTCCGCTGGCGGATCTGGTTGCCATTTTATCCCCGATTTTAAAATCCGGCATAACCAGGCCGGAGAAGTCCGGCGTTTCAGCCGTAAAAATGTCAAATTCCTTTTTTAAATCCGGATTTTCCTTCGCCCACGCTGAAAAGGTTTCCTTCCAGGATTTGTAGGCCTTTTCCCACTGCGCTTTTTTATCCGCGAAATAAGATTTCGCTTCCGGATGGATGAAAAACTCGGCGCCGTCCGGAATACCGAGGTTTTTCCGCGTCGCCGCAATTTCTTCCGCGCCGAGGGGCGCGCCGTGCACATCGTGGGATCCCGCCTTGTTGGGCGAACCTTTGCCGATAACGGAAGTGAGGATGATGATTGAAGGCCTGCCTGTTTCCGCTTTTGCCTGGTTAACGAGGTCAGCCATCTGGACCAGGTTGTAGGCATCCCCATTAAGCACCTGCCAGCCATACGCGGCAAACCTCGCGCCCGTATCCTCTGTAAAAGCGAGTTCCGTTGAGCCCTCTATGGTGATTTTGTTCGAATCGTAAAAAACTATCAGTTTACCCAGGGCCAGGTGACCGGCAAGGGATGCGGCCTCGGAGGATATTCCCTCCATCATGCAGCCGTCGCTGGAGAGAACATAGGTAAAATGGTCGATAATCTTCCTCGCCGGCGTATTGAATTTTGCAGCAAGCATCGATTCTGCTATTGCCATTCCCACGGCGTTGGAGAAGCCCGCGCCCAGGGGACCGGTAGTCGTTTCCACTCCGTCGGTCCAGCCGTATTCCGGATGGCCGGGGGTCCGGGAACCGAGCTGCCTGAAATTTTTGAGGTCTTCCAGGGAAACCTTGTAACCCGCGAGATGCAGCAGGGAATAGAGAAACATGGAACCGTGTCCGGCGGAAAGAACGAACCTGTCCCTGTCTATCCATTTCGAATCCCCGGGATGGTGTTTCATGACTTCTCCGTAGAGAAGGGCGCCGAACTCTGCGACACCCATGGGAAGGCCCGGATGCCCGGAATTGGCCTTCTGGACTCCATCCATGGCAAGGCTGCGTATCGAAAGAGCGACAGCTTCAAGTGCTTTTTTATTCATGAGTTATCCTCCATTTTCGGCGTATCCTAAACAATTTTCGGAAAATAATAAAGTTGCGGCTTTCATCCGTCCGGAGTACCGGCTTCTTCAGTTACTCTGCCCTTCGGCGGGGGACAGCCCCTTTTCCAGGGATTCGCGGAGCAGATCTTCCGCCTCCTCCGCATGCCGCACCCGGATTAAGGATTCCCTGAAATCCTTGTTTCTGACTATTTTGATAAGCGCGGACAGTACAATCAGATAATCATCCTGAAGTTTGGGCGGGCTGGCTATCAGAAACAGCAGATGAACCAGCTCTTGGTCAAAAGAGTCATATTGAATACCGCGTTTTGAGATTCCGAGTGCAATGGTTATATCATCGATTCCGCGGTACCGGGCATGGGCAACAGCAACCCCGTGTCCGAATCCTGTACTAAGCTGTTTTTCCCTGAGAATAACGTTATCCTCAAAGTCGCTCACATCGGTCAGTATTTTAAAAGTAACAGTCTTATCGATTAATTCATGTATGGCTTCATATTTGGATCCGCTGTCTAAAATACATACGGAACCCTTCGGAAAAAAAGAAGATGCCGGCAAGGAAAAATCCTCCTCTGAACGCAATGTCTCCGGCTTCAATAGTAGTATGGATATATTATCAATGTAAAGCATTGATTAAGCTCCCGCATTCTTGCTACCTTAAGCCTTGCCATGCGCCTAGAGATACTATACAAAAAACAGGAATACGACGGCAGGGCCGAAAGACTTACAAAACGGATGCAAGCCCTCTTTCCGGAAACCAGGTCCCTGGGAATAATAGACATTCTGTTGCTGAACGGCATTGATTCGATTGGGGATGAGGAAGCGGCGGAACTTTTCGCCGACACCGTGGCGCAGAGAGTTTTTATAAACCGGCCGGCTCTAGTGGAAGGATTCATGCCGGACTGGCAGGCAGCGCTGGAGGTGACCTGTAAACCGGGGGTTACCAATCCCCTGGCAATCACGACGGTACAGACCATCGAAACCAGAACAGGTGTGAAACTGGGCCCCGAGGCCCTGGTACAGACTGCCAGGCAGTATGTGTTCTCGTTCCGGCCCGGCGCCGGTACGGACCCGGGAAAACTCAAATCCCATTTTTATAACGCCCTCATAGAAAACGCCGAAATCATAACCCGGCCCGAATGGCAGGCGGG
>SPDA01000499.1 GCA_004525155.1 Spirochaetales bacterium | reverse complement strand
GGCCCTCTTCCGTGTCGTGCAGGAGGCCATGACGAATATCAGCCTTCATGCTCAGGCGACGAGGATCGATGTGCTCATCCGCAGAAATGATCATCTTGTCGCAGTCATCCTGGAAGACAACGGCGTGGGATTCCACCTGCAGGATGTGCCGGCCGGAAATTACCTTGGATTATTCGGTATGAGGGAGAGAATCGAAATGCTGGGCGGCACCTTCACCATTGAAAGTGAAATCGGGAAAGGAACTACCGTTAGGGCCGAGGTCCCCTGCCATGATTAAAGTCATGATTGCCGACGATCATGCCATCGTACGTGCCGGACTGCGCACCCTGATCGAATCCGATCCCGGCCTTGCGCTGGTCGGAGAGGCAGCCGACGGGCGCGAGACCCTCGCCCTGTGTGAATCATTGAAACCGGACATCCTCGTCCTCGATGTAAGCATGCCTGAACTCGACGGGATAACGGTCGCCAAGAAGCTTAAAGCCGCGGACGATAAGGTCCGCATTCTGTTCATCACCATCCATACGGATGAGGCCATACTGCGGGAAGCGCTGAAGTCCGGCGCCTCCGGTTACGTTTTGAAAAGGGTTGCCGAAAAGGAACTCATCTCCGCCATCAGGATAGTGATGCGGGGGGATATGTATATCGAGCCATCGATGATACATCTGCTGGTGGATACGGCGAAAAAGACCGGCCCCGTTATACGCGAAGCCCTAGAACCTCTTACACCCCGGGAAACGGAAATATTGAAATTGATCGTCCAGGGCTATACCAACCGGCAGGTCGGGGAAACGCTTCACATAAGTGTCCGCACGGTGGAAGGGCACAGGGCCAATATCTCAGAAAAACTGGGCATGAAAAGCAGGGTCGAGCTGGTACGCTACGCCCGTTCCCGCGGGCTTATAGCTTGAAAACCGTCGCCTTCCGTCTCCATTCCTTGGGTTCCATTCCCGTATACAGGTAGAAAATACCTGGTCCATCCATAAAAACCCCGAATAACTACGCTTGCAGGCGAATATGGCTGGTAGTAGAATTACGCTGTTGGATAAACAATGACAATGAGCAACGGCATAAAATCATTCCCGTTCGTTTCCATGCGGAAAATTACAAAATCCTTTCCTCATGTACTGGCAAATGACGCCATAGACTTCGATATTTTCCATTCCGAAATTCATGCCCTGCTGGGTGACAACGACTCCGGGAAAAGCACCCTCATGAAAATCCTGTACGGGTATTACCGCGGGGACGCGGGTGAGATACTGTTCAACAACAAGCCGGTTTCGATTAAATCGCCCCAGGATGCGCGGAACCATAAAATCGGCATGGTATTTCAGGATTTCACGCAGATTCCCGCTTTCAGCGTGCTCGAAAACATAGCCCTGTTTTTGCAGGACCTTCAGCCGGTATATAAACAGAAAGAAGTGGCGGAGCGTATACTGGATATTGCCGGGCGCTACGGGATGGATATCAATCCCGCCGCCCCTGTTTCCGGCTTATCGATCGGTGAACAGCAAAAAGTCGAGATTCTTAAATTATTGCTGTCGGATGCGAGACTGCTGATACTCGACGAACCGACACGGGTTCTTGCGCCGCATGAAGTCGATGCCCTGTTTGAAGTCCTGGGTAATTTAAGGAAAGACGGATACGCGATAGTCATGATTACCCACAAAATGAAGGAAGTGTTCGCCTGTTCCGACCGGATAACCGTGCTTCGGGAGGGAAAAGTATCCGGATCCATGCTGCGTTCGGAGACGACTGACAACAGGCTGATTGAACTGATGTTCTCCACGGCGCTGCCGGCGCTGCGGAACGCACGGGAAATCGATCGGGAACCGGAGGAAGTTCCCGTATTAAAACTTGCGGATATTCACACGCGCAGTGAAGGGAATACTGTCAGCCTTAAGGATGTAAATCTGGAAATTTCATCCGGAGAAATTGTTGGTGTAGCTGGTGTTTCCGGAAACGGCCAGAGGGAGCTGGGCGATGTCATCCTCGGCATTGAGAGGAGCACCCGGGGGACAAAACTTCTGTCGGGAAAGGATTGTACCAACCGGAGCGTCGGCGATATCCGCCGCAGCGGGGTCGGGTTCATACCTGAAAATCCGCTGGCGATGGCATCGATACCTTTTATGACAGTCCTGGAAAACATGGTGCTGACCGGTACCGGCCGGTATTCCCGGCATGGCGGTTTGACCATGGATTGGAATTCCGCTCTGGGTGATTTCAGGGGTGCGCAGGAACGTCTCGGTTTTGAATGTCCCTTCAATGCGGTGCCTAATTCGCTCTCCGGCGGCAATCTTCAGAAAATGGTGATCGTACGGGAAATGACCCACAATCCCCGGCTCCTCGTCGCTCTCTATATCACCCGCGGTCTCGATGTCAAAAGCACGGTCGCCGTTCATGAAGCCCTGCTTAAGGCGCGTGAAAACCGGGCAGGTGTCCTGCTCATATCCGAAGACCTTGAAGAATTGTTCGCGTTAAGTGACCGGATCATTGTTCTATATAAAGGAGAAATTATAGAGACTGTCCGTCCCGGTGAAACCACCATGTACAAAGTCGGTCGCCTGATGACCGGAGCGGAGGTTCTCGAATGATGATCAATGCTGCCCGCCCCGCGAATTCAAAACAACTGGTACAAAAAATTGCAAACCTAAGCGTCCGCTATGTTCTTATGGTGCTCCTGGTGCTGCTTCTGTTCGGCATCATCCTGCTGGTGTCCGGGAAGGACCCTGTCCAGTCGTTCAAGGATATATTTGTTTCCACCTTCGGCAGCAGCTACGGGTTT
>SPDA01000552.1 GCA_004525155.1 Spirochaetales bacterium | reverse complement strand
GCCCCAAGAATCGTCCTGGCCTGAAGTTCCGCTCTGTCATACTCGCCCATCTCGAGCAGAAGCTGGGCGGATCGGTAAAAACTGGCAAAATCCTTTTCCCTGTCCCGGATAAAAGCGGCAAGCTCGTAAGACCGCTGCGCTCTTTCAACATCCCCGGACAGCTCGAAGAGCAGTGCCAGCCTGGAGAGCATTTCATACCTCCTGGCCCTGTCCTTTTCAGTACGGAGTTCTTCCTCAAGCAGGTCCTTTGCCCTCTGCACGTCCGGAAGAAGATCGGCAGTCATGAGAAGTGTAGGAAAATAATCAGGATTTTCCCGGTTGACGGTAAGCCATTCGAGAAGTATATCAGCCGCTTCGGTGAAACGCTGCTGTTCCGCAAGTTCCTCGGCTTTTTCCCGTGCATCCTCCGCAGAAAGAGTCAGGCTGGAAAGGGAAAGAAGGACTGACAGGATCAGCAGAAATTTAGCCGTCTTCTTTTTCGGTACCCTTGGCGGGCTGCTGCCTTTTCCTTTTCGAATCAGTTTTTTCGTCATGTCCTTTTATTTTTTCGGAAAGTTTTTTGTCCCTTTTAATCTTTTTATGAATGGCAAAGGGCAGCATGAGTATGGCTCCGGCTATAAACGAAATGAAAATACTCAAGAATACGGGCACATCGTGCATTTCAAAAAAAACAAACGATATAGTCTGGGTCCTGTTTTCAACACCCAGATTGAACCCGGCAAAAAGCACTACCAGGGAAAATACGACCAGGAATACAATCAATTTCCAGGGAATCATGACTGCACTTCTCCTTTAAAGGTATTACCGCTCAAGGAAACCAGGGCTACCTTGAAAAAATCTCCCGGGGATCCGCCGGTCCTGCCTGCCGGAACGGGAAAAACCACCATTTCATTCTGTCCGGTCCTGCCGAGAAGCTGACCTTCTCCTTTTTTCGAAAAGTTTTCGGCCAGCACGGTTGCAGTTTTTCCAATTTCCTGTTTCCGCAAACTGCGTGAGATTTTTTTCTGCAGCTCTATCACTTCCTGCAGGCGTGTGATTTTTACCTCGTGGGGAACCGTTTCGCCCAGCTTAAAAGCTTCCGTTCCTTCCCGCGGATTGTAGTAATACGTGAAGGACTCCGAAAAATCCGCCTCGATCATGAGATCGAGCAATTGCCGGAAGTCCTCCTCCTCCTCCCCGGGAAAGCCTACCATGAGGTCCGTTGTTACGGTTGCCCCGGGAAGAATCCGCCTGATGGAGCGGACCCTGTTCATATAATAGTCCCGCGTGTAACGCCGGTTCATGGCTGCCAGCATTCTGTCGGAACCGTGCTGTGCCGGGAGGTGAATATTCCTGCAGAAAACCGGGCTCGATGAAAGCACGTCAAGAATGCCGTCCGTCAGGTCCTTGGGGTGGGAGGTGAGAAAGCGGACCCAGATGTTTTCAGGAACCCTTCCGGCGATGAGGGAGAGCAGTCCGGCGAAATCCGTTTCTCCGTGGGAATAAGAGTTTACGTTCTGCCCTAGCAGGGTGATTTCTTTGACCCCCCGGCCGAGGTAATGATCGATTTCTTCGAAAAGTTCCTCCGGGGCCCGCGAAATTTCTCTCCCGCGGACATAGGGTACGATGCAGTAGGTGCAGAAATTGTCGCAGCCGTGCATGATGGGAATAAAGGTGGCGGCGGAGGCTCCATTGCCGTGGAATTTCGAAAAGGTATATTCCGTCCGCTCCTTGCCGCCCCCGGACAGTATGAGGGGAAGGATCTTCTTGTCAAAGGTTCCGACAACGGAATCGACTGCCGGGACTTGCCGGATAAGCTCATCCTTCAGGCGTTCCGCCATACAGCCGGTGATGGACAGGTGAAAATTTTTCTTTTTCTTAAGCGCAGTATACACGCCGAGCCTTCCGTAAATTCTGTTTTCCGCCGATTTCCTTACGGAACAGGTATTCATTATCACCACATCCGCATCGTCCGGCGAATGGGCCGGGATATATCCGTACTCTATAAGTTCTTTTTCAAGGGCCGCAGATTCGGCCTTGTTCATCTGGCATCCGTAAGTTTCCAGCCAGTAGGCATTTTTCATACTTTCATGTTTCATTATTTGACATCTTTAGTCAAGAGCGGTCATTGTTCCGCGGGCAATTCGGCTGCCTCCGTAAAAACGGCGCGCATTCTGGAAAAATGATCGACGGCAGCGCTGTCGTCCACCTCCGTATCTTCCGCCACTTCAATGGTATGTGCGGGAAGTTCCTCGAGAAAAGGTGAGGGAACGCATTCTCTCTGCCTGCCCTGCAGGCGCCGTGATTTGCAGGAAGTAAGGTATAAACGTTCTTTCGCCCTGGTCAGCGCCACATAAAAAAGCCTGCGCTCCTCCTCGAGGTTCGCTTCGTTTTCCGTGAGAGCCCGGGCGTGGGGAATTATTCCGTCTTCGACGCCGGCAACACATACGACATCGAATTCGAGTCCCTTGGCCGCATGTATCGTCATAAGACTGACTTTGCCCTGCATGTCCTGTTCTTCGGGTTCATCCCTCGAGAGGAGGCTGATCCGGTTGAGATAGTCATAAAGGGTCATGTCCGGGCTGT
>SPDA01000501.1 GCA_004525155.1 Spirochaetales bacterium | reverse complement strand
TCCGCAGGGCCTGTGCGTACATAATACGCGTAATCCGCTCCCAGTTTTGCGACGAACCGCGGAAATACAAGGGAAGCCCCGAGAACGGGATTAAGGGTTATTTCTTCCGCACGCAGCGGGGATTCCGCCGTCAGCAGCGCATTTGCCGATCTGGCCGATAAACCGACAGAAAAAATGAATGGTTTCAGCGCGGAAAGTTCCAGGCTGCCGCCGCCGGAGAGCAGGGACCAGCTTACGGAATCGTAAGGCCCCTGCTGCTGGAGACCTTCCGTCTCCTTGCGGTATGCTCCTTCCGTCTCCGCGGATACAGGATCCGTTATAAAGGAAAAACGGCCTTCAATACCGTCCTGCTGATTAAAGAAACCGGACCCCGCCTCGGCAAACTGATAACCATCCCTGCGGGTATGGTAGAAGTGCAGGCTGAACCGCGGTTCCCGCCCAACTTTGTACAGGCTTAAATCGCCCAGCATATGATCCATGCTGCCCAAACCTATGATACCTTCGCTGAAAAAAACGGATTCCTGGGATTGCGGGAGGGGGGCGTCCGCATCCGTTCCCGGCAGGGGCAGATCAAAGGCAATATCCGAAGGGGCGGGCCGTACAAATTCCGGCTGGGGCAGAAGGAGATCGTAGGCCGGCGGAAGCAGCGTGGTCTGCGGGAGATCCACGCTGAGGCGCTCAATGAGCAAATCTTCCGCCTCCGCCTGAATCGGCGGCAGGGTGATTTCCACTTCTTCAGGTTCCTGGGAATAAAGCGGGAAAGCGCCGAACAGGCAGAGAAAAATCAACAGGTATTTACTCATTTCTTTACCCCCAGAAGGCGGCTGCCTTCTGCTTCCCAGACCGTTCCCGGATACTTGGCGCTGATGATGCCGATTATATCCGCGGCATCGGTCCTGTATCCCGCGTCAAGAAGAATTTCAGCGGCCCTGTACAGCGCGGAGGCGGAGAGATCGGCGTCCGCAGGATTTGTACCGGCAGCCGTGAAAAATTCCGCTGCGGCCTGCTTCAGTTCCCCTTTGCGGAAGTAGTACTCGCCCAGGAGATATCTCGCTTTCGCGGAGGAAACGGTGTCTGACTGTTCACGTTCAACAATCCGGGTTAAAACGCCGAGGGCGCTTTCGAGACCGGATGGTCCCTGGGCAAGATAGTACCGCGCCAGGCTCAACATCGCCTCCCTGCCCTCTCTGGTTTCCGCGCCGCGCAAATTGCTTATCCTGGCGGTCAGCTGCGCCTCTTCCGCGCTTTTTCCGGAGAGCATGAGCTCCAGCGCTGAAATTTCAACATCGAGCCTGTACAGCTTCGCCGTTTCCGGGTACTGCGCCGTCACCTCCCTGAACACGGCCAGGGCTTTGACATATTCCTGCCGCGCCTTGTAGATTTCAGCTGTCTGGCGAAGGGCTTCGGAACGGTACCCGCTCTGCGGGAACTCGGCAGCCAGTTTTTCCCACAGCAGAAGGGCGGCGAAAGGTTCCGATAATTTCATGGATGCGGCCCCTCCCGAGTACAGGGAAACGTCCATGAATTTTCCACCGGGGTATTTCAGCCGGTAGTCGTAATAGGCGTTCCTCGCCTCAACATATTTTCCCGCGCCGAACAGGACTTCCGCACGCCGGTACAGGCTTTCCTCCATCAGCGGATTCGGCGGCTGTCCCGGGGTACGGGCCGCCGCCGCCGCAAGATTTGCATGCAGGGTCAGAAACAGGGAGGCGCTTTCATCCGCCTTTTCCATCTCCGCCAGTACCGAAGCCTCTTCGAAAACGGCGTCATCCTTAAGGGCGGATGACGGAAACTGGGTGCTTAGGGTCCTGAAAAGTACCGCAGCCCTGGTCAATTCACCGGCTGCCGCAAGGGACTTCGCTTCCATGAACAGTCCCCCGTCCTTCATGACAAGGGCCGCCGCATGGAAATAGACGCCTGCTTTCGGGAAATCCCCAAGCGAATAGCTGCACCAGCCCGCGTAGTAATTGACCTTCGCCGTATTGGCCCCGGCCGGAAAGGTTTTCAGGTAAAAGGCAAACTCTTTTTCCGCCTCACTGAATCGCGAGAGCCGGTACAACGCCCATCCCCGGTAATAAACAAGCCCGGCATAGACGGACTGGACGAAATTTTTGTCTGCCTGGTTTTTATACGAATCGGGGGGGCCCATTCCTGCCAGGGAAACGAAAGCCTCTTCGTAATGCTTGGTGCCGATTTTTGAAAGTCCGTACAGATATGCCGGCTTTGCCGACCCGGGGGTGTCCTTCTGCCTGAGGGCGGGTTCCGCCGAATAGAGTGCCTCTATCTGCTCCGCCGTCAGAAGGTAATCTCCCTGTCCGAAAATGAGGGAAATATATTCCAGGCGGGCTTCACGGTCTCCGGGTAAAAGCCCCAGGTACTGCTCAAGACAGCTTTTAAGATTTTTTTCATCCCGCTGCTGTTTGTAGACAATCGCAAGAAGGCGGTAGATCCCGGGGAGCAGGTTTGAGGATTCCCCGTACTTCAGGGCGGATTCGAGAACGGCGCGGGCCTTGGTGAAATCTCCGAGCGCCGTATAGCAAAACCCGAGGGAATAGGAGGCTCCGGCGGCCCCGGCGCTTCCGAACCGCGAGAGGTAGGATTCATACAGCAGGGCGGCGTCTCCGTACAATTTTGAACGGAGCTTTAAATCCGCCAGTTTTAAGAGAATTTCTTTTCCGTCCCCGTCCCCGCTCTTTGCGAGAGCTTCTTCGAGAATGCGCATGGCCTGCTGTGCCTGTCCCTGTTTTTCATAATTATAAGCCAGGTAGAGATAAACGC
>SPDA01000604.1 GCA_004525155.1 Spirochaetales bacterium | reverse complement strand
GCCTTCGGGAAGCCCCTTTGCTGCAGCCGGAATGCCGTAGATTACCCAGTGGACCCAGGTGCCGCCCGGCGCGTCGGGATCGTCAGCGATAAGGGTAAAACTTTTCGTGCCTGCCGGCGCGCCTTCCCAGGCAAGCGCGGGAGATATGTCCGCTCCGTCGCAGGTGTACTTTGAGGGTATCATGGACCCTTCGGTAAATGCGCTGCTCGTAATAGTCATCATTGCACCTCCACTGGTACTGTCGCTGCTTAGGTGATTTTCGTCCCGGTCACCCTGGGCGGATACAAAACCCGCAGCCGCCAAAAAAAAAATGCAGGCGGCAAACAAATGTATATGTTTCATGTCAGCCTAAAACCTGTTTTATTCTCTCAAGCGCCTCCACGACTTTTTCCCGGTGATTGAAGGCGCTGATGCGGATGTACCCTTCGCCGCATCTGCCGAAGCCGCTGCCCGGTGTGGTCACCACCGCAGCTTTTGAAAGAAGCATGTCGAAGAACTCCCAGGAGTCACTGCCTGTTCTGACCCAGATGTAGGGGGAGTTGTCCCCGCCGGTTGCGGGAAATCCGAGAGAAAGCATATTTTCCCTGATAAGCCGGGCGTTACCGAGGTAATAGTCCGAGAGCTCTCTTGTCTGTTTCCTGCCTTCCTCCGTATACACAGCCGCCGCCGCTTTCTGCACGGGGTAGGACACGCCGTTGAACTTGGTTGTGTGCCGCCTGTTCCAGAGGGGATGCAGTTTTTCAATATTGCCTGCAGCGTCGAAGGCGCGGCAGTCCTTCGGGACGACGGTATAGGCGCAGCGCACGCCGGTAAAGCCCGCCGTTTTCGAGAAACTCCTCGACTCGACGGCCACTTCCCGGGCGCCTGGAATTTCGTAGATGGAGCGCGGCAGGTTTTTGTCCCGGATAAAACTTTCGTAGGCCGCGTCGAAGATGATGAGGGCCTTATGCCTGTGCGCGTATTCGACCCAGGCGGCAAGCTCGGCCTTCGTAGCCGTGGCACCTGTGGGATTGTTCGGGAAACAGAGGTACACGAGGTCCAGGGGCCTGTCCGGCGGAGCGGGAACGAACTTGTTTTTTTCCGTGGATTCGAGGTAGTAAAGCCCTTCGTAGCGGCCATCCCTGAAAATACCGGTCCTCCCGGCCATGACGTTGGTGTCCACGTACACAGGATACACCGGGTCCGGCACCCCTATGGCAATGTCCCCCGCAAAAATTTCCTGAAGGTTGCCCGTGTCGCACTTGGCGCCGTCGCTCACGAAAATTTCGTCAGCTTCTACGTCAGCGCCTAAACGTTTGAAATCATTCACCGCAATGGCAGAGCGCAGAAATTCATAGCCCTGCTCGGGGCCGTAACCCCGGAAGGTTTCCGCTTTGCCCATTTCATCGACGCCTTCATGAAAGGCGGACAGGCAGGCCCCGGGAAGGGGCAGGGTGACGTCGCCGATGCCGAGCCTGATTATTTTTTTGTCCGGGTTTGTCTTTTCAAACTCGGACACTTTTTTCGCTATTGTTGAAAAAAGATAGGATGACTGAAGTTTTGCGTAATTACTGTTTATCTTGATCATGACCGCTCCTTGATACCGGCTATGATAATTTTTCCGCCGCGTATTGTAAAGAAGCCTTCAGCCGCCATTTTTTCCGCTATATGGAGCACCCTGTCCTTTCCTTCGCCCAGTTTTTCGGCGATATCGTAGATGCCGGGACCCTCCTGTTCGGAAGCGAGTTTAAGAAGCCTGCCCCGGAGCTCCCTGTCGCTGCCCGCAAAAGGCTTCTGCCTTGAATAATGGCTGCTTTTTTTATTGATGTCTTTCAATATGGATTTAAGCATTACCCCGTAATCCATGAGAGCGTTGTACCACAGGCAGGGCTCAGACCTGTCCATGGTTTTCTCCACCAGGGGCAGGAGGTCCCTGTCATTTACGCTTTCTTCATCCGGAAAAAAGAAGTGGATGAATACGGTCCTTATGTTTGTTTCGATGAATACCGCGGGCCTGTTGAAGGCAAATGCGGTTATAGAGGCGGCCGTATTCCTGCCTATCATGGGAAAGGTTTCGAGCACCCGGGGGTCGTCCGGCAGTCTCCCGCCGTATTCAGTAATCGTTTTTTCGGCTATGGTTTTAAGAGCCAGGGCCCTGCGGTTGTAGCCCATGCCCTGCCACAGGCGGAGCACTTCAGCCAGGGGAGCCTCCCGCAGAGCCGGAAAGCCGGGAAAGGCGGCGATGAACAGGGGATATTTTTCCAGGACCCTCGCGACCTGGGTCTGCTGAAGCATTACCTCGGATACGAGGATGTAATAGGGATCCTGCGTTTCCCGCCAGGGAAGGGGGCGCTTATGC
>SPDA01000681.1 GCA_004525155.1 Spirochaetales bacterium | reverse complement strand
TGGTGAATTTAAGAATGCTATGGACAAAGGTGATGAGGCCTTCCGCGAAGGCCACTGGCAACAGGCACAGAGGAATTACAAGAGGGCTCTAGGACTGAATCCGGGCTCAGCCCATATTGAAGATCGTATCGATCTTGTAGGTAATGTTAGTCAGCAGGTTGAGGCCGCCAGAGCTAATATTGACGCTGCAATACAGCGGCAGAATTGGAACAAGGCTATGTCTTTGGCCCGCGACCTCGATCGATATATTGAGGAAATTAAAAGCATGGTGCGATGATTAGGAGATTCAGGAGGATTGAAATATGACAACAGACACTTTATCTTCATCAACAATCGGTCTGAAAGGCCGTATCGATTGTGGGAAATTGACTTTACTGCAGTTGATAGAGCGTATTGCAGACGGTGGTGACCCAGAAGCCCTGAAGGAGCTCCATGATGAACGCAAAATATTTCATGACCAACAGAAAAACACAATCCATTTGGCGGAATATCTTGCAGTACTTATGAACAGCAGGTTGGCGGGATTCTGCTGTGGTGGTGACAGTCAGATCATAGAAGATGTGTACAACATGACCCTGGATAAATTTTTTAATATCCCAACAGGACAGGCAAGCAGTCAGCAACAGGGCCCACAGGGTCCGAACTGCAGGTACTATTTCAATGCCTTTGTTAAATGTGCAAAAAAGAAACTGAAGGAAAATCCGCCTGCCAATGCCATCGAAGCAGATATTATCTCGGCTGAGATACTGCGAAGACTGATAACGTGGCATTTCTTTCTTTCCTGTATAGAGGCAAAACGGCGAGCCCAGAAACTAAGAAGGCGGTACATGTACGAGAAAGATGGGAGAAAAATATATCTATGGCTGTCGTGGGAGTTAGGGGGGCACTGTCGGCAGTGGCTCCAGACCAATATCCCTGATATCAATCCCCATCGACCCGGCGAACAGCAGCGGGTACAGGCGATAATAGACAAGCTCCTGAGAGAAACGAAAATTTATTATTTAAGCGAACTAAACAGCGTAGACGAAAAACCACCGCCAAGTCCGTATTCTGTGCCCTCGTCAATACGGGACCAGATAACGGTAAAGGGACTGGCAGATGCTGTTGCAACGGAAAAGGCCGAGAATATAAACCAGCAAAAACGTACAATTCGTCAGTTAGGCAAAGCGAAACTCAAACAGTTAATTCGCACGGTCTTTACCCAAATAGCTTACGGCCGCTATATTGAAAAGGATGTAGCTTATCGCTTCGGATTAAGTCTTTCGACGCTGAGTCGGTTTGCCGGCAGTCACTTCCGCTTTACTCTTGATAACGACACCGTAACACAGGTCCCGGCCCTTTGGCGAAATACTGCCGGGGTGTTAAGCAGTCAACCTGATTTTGTTATAGCTGCCCAAAAGGCTGGCGTCTGGAAACAGGTATACCACATGTCACACATCAAGAACAAGACAAGTGAGGATTTAAAATGAATGAAAATTTATATTTTATCACAATTATTGCAAGAGCTTTACAGGAACCGGATATCGAAAAAGCTCTAAGAAAAGCCTTTGGCAAGATCAAACAAATGGGAGCTGAAGAAAGGTATGCTAAAGGTTTCAAAAACTTCGAGCTCTTTATGGAGGCAGCGTACAACCGACACCAGATTACAGTAGCCGACCATGCCCGTGAACTTATAGTTCATTTTGGTATGGGGATGTTTGAGGGGACTGAACAGGAAAAAGAAACACTGCTGGATATCATCGCCTCACATCCTGAGTGGAAGGCTGAATATGAAGCATTCTGTCAAATGGAAGCTGATAACGATCTTACGCAGAATTTACCTGTGATTGAAGTTTCCAGCGATAAAGGTTTTGTTACCAGAAAGACTTTTGAGAAGGTACCGGGACGTGAATCTTTCGATAGGATATTGCCGGGCAATTATAAAATAAAACTCGTCAATACCGGTTGGATTATCTGGGAAGGCAGGCTCACCGCAAATGAGCTTATAGAGCATGAAGATAAGAATCTGCGTATGGC
>SPDA01000173.1 GCA_004525155.1 Spirochaetales bacterium | reverse complement strand
TTATTAAGTCTTGTATGAATGAAAAAACATCGTGAATTTTTTCATTTCCCGCGGGAAGTACGAATCCGAGGATAACGCCGATTGCCGCGCCAAGGAGGAATTTTATCCAAATTTTCATGTCTGGAACAATAAACCATTCTATGGATATAAGTCAATTCAGCGTTTGGATCCGGGAAGGTTGATGGACAGGGACGAGAACAGGTTCGTCTTGTCGTTGAATCTGAACCATCTGCCGTAGGTGGTTTTCGCTTTTTCCTGTATGGTTTTCATCATGAAATCGGCGAAATCTCCGGTTCGGACGGATTTGGATTCGAAGGCGTTGATAATGATCGGTTCGCTTTTATAAAATGTAAACATGGATTCTACCGCGGATACAAAGGCTCCCGCAACCGCCGAATCAAGCGGCGGAAGCACTTCGGAACCGTGGGTATAAACCACGGGAAAAAGGAACCCCTCCTTCCGCTTCCAGTAGTGGGACAGGAGCTCCTTGAGCAGGAAAATAAAGCCCTTTATCCCTGAGTCGACAATCTCTTCGATAGATCCCATGGGAACCTCGTGAAGGGGCCGTATTTCTCCCACGGGTGAATGGATGATGATGCTTTCCTGGAAAGATCCGAATTTGGTCAGACCCTTAAGCAGGAGGGATCGAACGGACAATGGCGATTTCCAGTTGATATCAAGATTGAGAAGGGACTTTGAAAAATTTTCCTCCACACTGCCGAAATCATCCGGAAGGCTGGATTTGGAAATTGTGCAGATAACATTGTAATTTTTTTCTAGATACCGCCTGGTTAATTCATACACCAGAAAATTTTCCCTGCTTGCAATAAGTACGGTCCTGTCCATAGCAGGGTTACTATAATTGGAATGGCTGCACAGGTCAACATAACTTCCAATTTAGTGTATACTTTCATCCTGTGAAAAGGTCCGTATTGGTATTGATAACGCCTGCCCTTCTCCTCCTTACCGGCTTCGCCGCTGCCCAGCAGACTCTGTCCGTATACCGCGGCGCGCAGGCGGAATTGTTCGGCAGAGCGCCTGACAGAAATTCGCTGCTTACCGTCAGCCTGGACGATTTTATGGCGGCAGAAACCCTGCCGGTCCTTCAGCCCTTAGGCGTTCCCACGGCAGTGGTCTTCAGCAGTCTGTCGCGGGAGGCCCTGGAAGAAATAACCAAAGCAGGTCCCGCTGAAGTGGAAGGATCCGTCATTGAAAGGAAAACCGTGAACGGCCTGCCCGGTTACCGGTTTTCCTTTCCCCGTACGGGATTCGAGGTAAGTTTCGCCCTGGAAAAACCTGACAAGCCTGTTCTGGATCAGATTGGACAGGTTTACCGGAAAAATCTGTACTGGCGCCGCGCTGTAATGGAACATTACCAGGACAACTACATAATCCGCATTTTCGAGGCAAAGAATGTGCTCGATCCCGGTAAAAAGGCCGTCACCTTCGAGGAAGTACTTTTGACAGCCTCTTTCGTGGGAGACTCGGATCAATGGCTCTGGGGAATTCATGACGGGTTCGGTGTTTTTAACGAGATTACTTTTGAAGTCAGCAAACGGCAGAACTGGTTTTACAAGGCCTATGATAATTACAGGGATTACAGGGAAAACGCCGCGAAAATGTATAACCGTATCCGGAACCTTGAACAGATCGACGGGGATTTTGTGGAAAACCTGCTCATGTACCTGTCCGACCGTACTGCGGAAACTGAACTGACCGAAACCCTCGTTATGCCGGAGGAATTCATAGAAACCGGTTTTGGAAGCCCTCTTGATTTTGCCTGCTTTGTTTATGATATTCTGAGAAGAAAACGCATGGAACCGGTGCTTTTGGCAATGAAAAACGCCGGGACAGAGGATTATTCCTTCCTCACGGCCTACAGGACAGGAAAAGACGGGTTATGGAGCGGGGTTTCAAGGCAGGGCCTCGTGAAAAACGCGGGCGACTCGTTATCTTCTCTGGGTATGGCATACACAATCCTGGACGCGGAAGCACTTTTTACTGCTGGACGGTTTATTAATCCCTGACAACAGGCGGCTGCACATGAATATCGCGTTGGCGCAGATAAATCCTGTAACCGGGGATTTTGCGGGAAACATCGAAAAAATACTGGACTACACAAGGAAAGCAAAGGCCCTTCGGGCGGACATGGTGGTATTTCCGGAACTGTGCATCTGCGGGTATCCGCCCATGGACTTGCTCAGTTATGAGGGCTTTGTCGATGAAAACATTCGCGCCCTTCGAAGGATTCAGAAAGAATGTCCGCGGGACATCACCGTGATCCTCGGCTATGCGGACAGGAACCGCCTGCATAAGGGAAAAGCCCTCCGCAACAGGGCGGCGGTCATTCAGAACGGGACCATTATTCATACCCAGGCGAAATCGCTGCTGCCCACCTACGATGTGTTCGACGAGACCAGGTATTTCGAGGCATCCGACGAACGCCGGCTTTTTACGGCGCACAACAGAAAAATCGGCATCGCGATTTGCGAGGATATCTGGTGGGAAAAGGAAATAACTCCCGGCGCCCGGTACCCTGTGGATCCGGTAAGGGAGTTTGCGGACCTGGGAGCCGATATCATCATTTCGCCTTCCGCATCGCCCTTTCACGCAGGAAAACCGGCACTTCGGCAGTCGCTTCTCGGGCGGATCGGGAAAACCGCTTCCCTGCCCGTGGTCTACGTGAACATGGTTGGCGGCAACGACGAACTTATTTTTGACGGCAATTCCATGGTTACCGACAAATCCGGCGCTCTTGTGTACAAAGCAGCATCCTTCAAGGAAGATCTAGTCTGCGTGGACATTGAATCCGCGGGTCCTGCCGAAATAACCCTGGAGGAAAAATACGATGAAATTGAAAAGGCCCTGGTTCTCGGTATAAAGGATTATGTGAAAAAGTGCGGCTTTCACGATGTGCATCTCGGCCTCTCCGGCGGCATTGACAGCGCCCTGGTGGCGGTACTGGCGGTAAAAGCCTTGGGAGCGGAACACGTAACCGCCTTTTCCCTGCCTTCCAGGTATTCATCCGAAGGCAGTAAAACCGATGCCTATGAACTTGCCGAAAACTTAAGTATTGCCTGCCATACCGTTCCCATAGAAAACATTTTCCCGCAGTTCTTACAGGCCCTGGAACCCTTTTTCGGCGGCAGTGAACCGGACACGGCGGAAGAAAACATTCAGGCACGCATAAGGGGTACCCTGCTCATGGGGTATTCCAATAAGCGGAACTCGCTTCTTCTTACCACCGGCAACAAGTCGGAACTTGCCGTGGGGTATTGTACCCTGTACGGGGACATGAGCGGGGGGCTGGCGGTTATCGGGGACCTGCTTAAAACCGATGTATACGGTTTATGCGGCCATATCAACAGCAGGGAGCATTCAATTCCGGAGGCCATTCTGACCAAGGCCCCATCCGCGGAATTGAGGCCCGATCAGAAGGACCAGGATTCCCTTCCGCCTTATGATATCCTCGATCCTGTTCTGGATTACTACCTGGTACAGTTTAAAACCGCGGAAGAAATAACCGCCCTCGGCTTTGACGCGGACCTGGTGCGCGGCATTCTCAAACTGGTAGCCAGGGCGGAATACAAGAGAAGGCAGGCGCCCCCTGTATTGAAGGTTTCTCCCAAAGCCTTCGGCTCCGGAAGACGGATGCCCATCGCCAGAGAGCTGTACGAAATTTAAGGAAAAAAATGCGGACCATCAGTTGAATTTTCATTCCCCAGGCTTTATACTTTTAGTTGAATTCTCGTTCAGGGGATTTATGCATATGGCAAGAAAACTTGATATCGATAAACGTAAACGGATTCTTGAAGGGGCCTTTATGGCTTTCGGCAAGTACGGTTACAGAAATACCTCCATAAAAGATATAGCTAAAATGGCCTCCATTGCGCCGGGTTCCGTGTATACCTATTTTTCGGACAAGGAGGAACTCTTCCGCTGTACCGTGGACGAGGGTCTCAACATGTTCAATATGGAAGTCAAGCGCATCATACAGCTGCCGGAAAGTTTCGAAATCAGGCTTATCAAGGTTATCGACTTCGGCTACGATCTGTTAAAGACCGTGTACCCCATCTTCCGCGGCATGTTCGAGGAGGCAAACCGGCTGGACCTGTTCCGGAAAAACGTTGCCAATCTCTGCCACAGTTTTGAGGAACTTTTCATGGAGGGAAAGAAGCAGGGCATTGTCGACATTCCTGACGACAAGGAATTGCGCACGTTTTTTGTGCAGGTTATCATCAGCGGCATACTTTTCAGCACCTCCATCATTCCGCCGGATATGCTCGACAAATCCATCGAAGAAATGAAACAGAAAACAAAAAAAGGTCTTATTCAGACTATTCTATTCAAAAAACTGGTTCTTACCTGACCGGGGGAGAAAAACCTATGCCTGATGTCCAGTTCCCGAAGAATTTCGTCTGGGGCGCCTCCTCCGCTTCTTTTCAGATAGAAGGCAGTCCCCTTGCGGACGGGGCTTCCCCCTCCATCTGGCTCGATTTTACCCGGAAAAAGGGCGCCATAGACCGGGGCGACAACGCGGACACTGCCTGCGACCATTATAACCGCTATGAGGAAGATATCGCCATAATGGCGGACCTAGGGATAGATTCCTACAGGTTTTCCCTTGCCTGGCCCCGTATCGTGCCCGAAAAAGGCAGGATAAACCAGAAAGGACTCGATTTCTACAGCAGGCTCACGGACGGGCTTTTAAAGCGCGGCATCCGGCCCCTGGCGACCCTGTTTCACTGGGACGCACCCTCCTGGCTCTTCGCAGCGGGCGGTTTTACCAGGGCCGAATCGGTTGATGATTACCTCTTTTACTGCGAAGCCGTTTTTAAAAGCCTGGGAGACAGGATAAAGCAGTGGGTCAGCATTAACGAACCCATGGTATTTGCCATCTACGGATATATAACCGGGGAAATGCCCCCGGGTAAAAAAAATTCCCTCAAAGGCATGTGCCGTACGGCCCATCACCTGCTTATGGCGCACAACAGGGCCGTGCCTCTCTGCCGCAGTCTGGTGCCCGGCGGAACCATCGGCATTGCCCAGGCCTGTGTCTGGATGAAGCCCTTCAATGCTGACAGTGAAAAGGATTGCCGGGCAGCGGAGCTTATGGACACGATAGTGAACAGGATGTACAGCGAGCCTTTGTACAAAGGCGCTTACCCGGAGCTGTTTGTGAAAAAATTCGGTAAACATTTTCCAGCGGGTTTTCAGAAGGAAATGGCGGATAATGCACAGCCCGGGGATTTTATCGGCGTCAACTACTACACAAGCCAGAGTTACGCGCACTCCCCGTTTGGCCCTCTTACCCGGGCGAAGGAAAAACCCACAACCGGCGCGAAACGAAGTGCTATGTGGGAGATTTATCCCGAGGGGCTGTATAACTTCCTGAAACGGGTAAAGGACGAGTATAACAACCTGCCCTGTTATGTGACCGAGAACGGGTATCCCATCCTAGAAAAGGACGGCCCTGTTATCGATGATGATGAACGCATCGCGTATCTGAAGGACCATTTCCAAATGGCCTCGAGGGCGATAAAGGACGGCGTGCACCTTTCAGGATACTA
>SPDA01000373.1 GCA_004525155.1 Spirochaetales bacterium | reverse complement strand
CGGGAAAAAGTGAAACGCCTTAGTATAGCGCAAATGCAGATTGTGGAAATCGTGAAAGCGATCAATCTCAACGCGGACCTGCTTATCCTTGATGAGCCGACTTCCTCCCTTACCATCAAGGAAACTGAAATCCTTTTCACCAATCTCCGCAAGTTCAGGGACAGAGGAGTAACGATTATCTTCATTTCCCACAGGCTGGAGGAAGTGTTCGAGATAATCGACAGAATTTCAGTATTGAGGGACGGCAGGTATCTCGGCACCTTTGAAGCAAGCAGGATAACCCCGAAGGAAGTCGTGACGCTCATCGCGGGAAAGGAACTTCTTAAAGAACTGGAACACAGGCAGAGCAGTGAGGAATGCGCCTGTCCGGAGGTGGTGCTTGCGGCAAAAAACCTCTCCAGGGGAAAATATTTCCGCAACATCGACTTTGAACTTTTCCAGGGGGAAATCCTCGGCTTTTACGGACTCCAGGGTTCCGGCCGTACGGAAATAATGGAAACGATCTTCGGCATGTATAAACCGGAAAGCGGAGAAATATATATTAAAGGAAAACCGGTAACCATAGAATCTCCCGGGGATGCCATTCATAAAGGCCTTGCCCTTATTCCGGAAGACAGGAGACGGGCGGGCATTTTTCAAAACATGGATGTCAAGGACAACATCGCAATTATACATAAAAGAGGAATTTCGAAATTTTCCTTTATGCAAAAATCGAAGGTTTTCGCAATCGCAGCCGAATATGCTAGAAAACTTTCCATCAAGATTACCGGTATTTCGCAGATGGTGAGGCAGTTAAGCGGTGGAAACCAGCAGAAGGTGATTATTTCCCGGTGCCTTTCAACAAAGCCGTCAATTCTGCTCATGGATGAACCGACCAGGGGAATCGATGTCGGCACCAAAGCGGAGATATTCAAGATACTGCGAAAACTGAAAACCGAAGAGAACCTGTCCATAATAATCGTGTCCTCGGAACTGCAGGAAGTCGTTGCCGAGTGCGACAGGGTCATTGTCATGTTTAACGGGCAAATTTCCGGCACTCTCACAGGCACGGACATTACCAAGGAAAAAGTACTGCAGTACGCGTTCAGCGGTTCTGCAAATCAGATATAACCAGGGAGGATTGAACAGCATGACGAAAAGAGAAAGGGTAAACAGGATAATTAAAAGGGAAAAAGTGGATTTTCTGCCGAGTCAGATTACCTTCTCGGACCGCACCAGGGACGACGCTTTGACTAAGGCACTGGGCCTTAAGCAGAATACCAGCCTCGACGATTTCCTTCAGAATCATCTTTTCATTTCCCTTATCAAGGCTGATTATCCGCTTTTTTTAAGAAATGATGTGACTCTCATGCGGGAGCTTGAAAAGGATGGCTACTGCAGGGTAGACCTCGAAAAGGGCGTTGTTTACGACAGCTGGGGTATGGGGGTTAAAATGGGCTCCGATGGATTCTTCGCCAGCTTCCATCCGCTCGAGAAAAAACTGACAAAAGAGTTCGCGGAAAAATGGATGCCGGAAAGAATATGGAAGGCGGTTCAGGCGGATACTATCGAGGAACGTGTAAAGCTCTGGACCCCGCCGGACCCGGCCGCGCCCGGAAACTATGACTGGATGAAGCGCGACATTGAAGAGCACGGCAGCGAGTTTTTTATCGTTCCCTCCGGTTATTTCGGCCTTTACGAGCGCGGTTACGGAATGATAGGTCTGCCGCAGATGTTCGAAAACATGGCGGGAAACCCCGCACTTGTCACGGAACTGCTGGAAAAAATAACCGACTACAAAATCGAAGTGGCTAAAAGAATGGTCAAATTCGACGTCGATGCCGGCCACATGGGAGACGACCTAGGGACACAGGTGGGGCCTTTCTTTTCCGCCGATATGTTCCACGCCCTGCTCAAACCCATGTATAAAAAGCTTTTCGGTGTTTACAAGGCAGCCGGAAAGAAAATGATGATGCACTCCTGCGGCTGTATTACCCAATTTCTTCCCGACCTCATCGAATGCGGACTCGATGTGATAGAGCCCGTACAGCCCTGTATGGGTCTGCCGTTCATTAAAAAGGAATACGGAAAAGATCTTACATTCTGGGGCGGCATCGATACGCAGGACCTCCTGCCCTTCGGTTCACCGGAACGAATCCGCAAAGAGGCCGCCGAGGTTATCCGCCTGCTGGGAAAAGGCGGCGGTCATATAATCGCGCCTTCCCAGGAAATAATGAACGATGTTCCGCTTCAGAATATTGTGGCGCTGGTGGAAACAATAGTCGAAGAACGCGAGAAGGCCGCTGCCTTATAATCAGCGTATACTGATTTCTGTCTGAAACTTCTTCCGCCGCGCAGTATTCATGCGCGGCGTTTTTTTTCCCTGCGGATTGAAGAATACTACAGAACCCACTCATGTTCCGGCACAAACTTCCTCGAATCAGCGCCGAACCTGTTGCCGGGTAGATGGGGCATGGCCCACACGTAGATCATGGCATAACCGGGCGCCGAGGTCTGTGGATGGGCCAGATTGGGCGCTACAAGTAGGGTGTCTCTCTGCCGTACTTTATACACGGAGCCGCCCTCCTCGGCATAACCGAAACCGTTTTCCGGTTCAAACCGGTAATGATAAATTTCGGGATGGGGATGGTGATGGGGCGGGTAACTCGACCATTTGCCCGGATAATTGAGTAATTCACCCATGGCCATCTGCGAGTACGGAAATGATGTATCATCCAGCACGGTGCGGAGCTCCCGTACCGTTTCATCCTTCACCTTACCAGCGCTCAAGCGCTGCACCTTGATGTCTTCCTTTGAAAAAAACCGCGCGTCAAAGGCTGCTTTGTTTTCGACCTTGACTACTGCAAACTCGGAAAGGCTTCCGGCAGAGGCAATGCCGACTTTCAATCCCGCAGGCACATGAAGAACGGAAGGAAATTCATCCGCCATGGAACGCCGTTCCGCGGTCTTGTGTTCCGTTCCCCAGGACAGCTCCGCCCTGCCTTTGAGAAGAAGAAAAACACGCTCAAAGGAGGAATCATCGGTGAAGAAGCCTCCGCCGGGCTCAGAGACGAGCAGGCCGAACTCGAGCATTCCGGCGGAATCATTGTCCCTGAAGGGAACAATCGTCGTATACCCGGCTTTGAGCGGGGAGAGAGGGGCTTTGATAAGCATAATTCGGCTCCAGTCGATCTTTATTTACAGCGGTTAAGAACGTCGAAGACCAGCGCCTTATCCTTAATGAAGGAATCAGGATCGTTTACGACAACATCCGCTATATCGCCGAAGGAGCTTTCCGGCACATTCAGTTCCTTGAGTGAAACAGGCAGTCCCCAGGAAACGAATTTGGCCTTGAGCGTGTCTATTGCGGTCTTTGCGGTATCATAATCGCTCTTTCCGTTTTTCTTTATACCGAAAATGCGTTCCGCGAAAACGATGAAGCGTTCCGGGTTCCTTTCGCAGCGGTAGTACATCCAGGCGGGCAGCACGGCCGCGAGGCCGGCGCCGTGGATAACATTGAAGAAACCGCTTATAGCGTGCTCTATGACATG
>SPDA01000549.1 GCA_004525155.1 Spirochaetales bacterium | reverse complement strand
GGTTTAAGTTTGTGCAACTGTTCCGCCGTGGTCCCGGGACGGACATATTCATCGGTAACGAAGAGCTTGGGATCGCCTTTCCGCTGAGGCACCGGATATGCAACGATTTCCGCCGCGAATTTCCCCGCGGCAATGGCGGCTTCCGCCCTGTTCTGGGACTGTGCCGCGAAAGCGTCCTGGTCGTCCCGGCTTATTCCGTACTTTTCGGCGAGGTTTTCGGCGGTTATACCCATGTGATACTCGTTGAAGATGTCCCAAAGTCGGTCGCGCACCCTGTAATCAACGATCTCGGCATTGCCCATCCTGTAGCCCGTCCTGGCCCCGGGCAGGATGTAGGGCGCCAGGGACATGTTTTCCGTACCGCCCGCAACCATGATGTCAGCGTCTCCCGCCCGGACGGCCTGTGCGGCGAGGACCACACTGCGCAATCCGGATCCGCATACCATGTTTACCGTAAAGGCCGTCCGGTCCACAGGAATGCCGGCCGCCACAGCCGCCTGCCGGGCCAGGTTCTGTCCCATGCCCGCCCCCAGCACATTGCCGAGAATCACTTCGTTCACCTGCTCCGGTTCAAGACCGGTTTTTTTGAGCACTTCCCGGATGACAATTGCCGCAAGTTTGGCCGGATGAATTTCCGAAAGGCTCCCCATAAAATTTCCAATTGCGGTCCGCAGCGGCGCGATTATATAGACGTCGTTCACAGGCATTATCTCCATGATGGTTTCCGCTTTTCGAGGAAGGCAGCCAGACCTTCGGCGGTATCCGGATGATCGAACATTGCGGCGAAACGGCCCGATTCCCGTTCCATCGCCGCATCCCAGTCGTCCTCCGCGCAGGAATCGATGAGCCGCTTTGCCTCCCGCAGGGCATTGGGGCTGGCGTTGGCAATTTCTCCCGCCATTCTAAGAACCCCTTCCATGAGCCAATCCGGCTCGAACACATGATTAACGAGTCCTAACTGGAAAGCTTCCTCCGCATCGATGACCCTTCCGGAAAACACGAGCTCCCTGGTCCGGGCGTTTCCAATCCGCCGCAGGAGGCGCTTGGTGCCGCCGAAACCGGGTATTATACCCAAAGTGACCTCCGGCATTCCGAACTTCGCCCTGCTCGACGCGCAGATTAAGTCCGCGGCAAGGGCAGCCTCGAGTCCGCCGCCCAGGGCGTACCCGTTTACTGCCGCAATGACCGGGACGGGGAAGTTTTCGATATGCCGCAGGACCCTGTTGCCTGCCAGGCTGAATTCCCCCGCTCCGACCCTGTCCATTTTCCGCATTTCCCTTATATCGGCACCCGCGATAAAGGCCTTTCCCGCCCCGGTCAGCACCAGTACCCGCGGTGTCTTTGCGGCCGCGGGCTTGTCCGAGATATCCGCATCGAGATCGGCGAGCAGATCACTTAATGCTGCTATACCGGAGCCTGACAGGGCGTTCAGTTCCTCCGGTTTGTCGAAGGTGATAACAGCCACAGGCCAGCCGGCGGCTTCCCTTATTTCACAGCGTACATATGCCATACATCCTCCTAGGTCTTCCGCAGCTGCTCCCTGAAGTCCGGGTGCGCAATATTGATAAGGGCTTCCGCTCTCTGCCGGGTTGTTTTACCTCTCAGATCCGCTATGCCGTACTCCGTCACGATGTAATGCACGTCATTCCGGCTCGTTGTCACGCAGGCTCCGGCAGTGAGGTACCGTGAAATCCGGGAGACCGATCCGCCCTTCCCGGTCGAGGGACAGGCGATGATGGACTTGCCGCCCGGGGAGATGCTCGCCGCGCGTACGAAATCGACCTGGCCGCCCACGGCTGAGATTTGTTTTGCGCCTATCATCTCCGCCGTGACCTGGCCGTACAGGTCCACTTCCAGCGCGGCATTTATGGAGATGAGGTTTTCCAGTTTGCCGGCCACGAGGATATGGTTGGTGTAATCCACCGACCGCATTTCCACCATGGGGTTGTTGTGTACAAAATCGTAGAGCCGCCTGGTACCCATCAGAAAAGTTGCTACAAATTTACCAGGATTGAGGTTATTGTACCGGTTGGTGATGATCCCCCGTTCGTAGAGATCTACCACCCCGTCGGAAAACATCTCCGTGTGGATGCCCAAATCCTTCTTGCCGCCAAGGAATTTGAGAACCGCGTCGGGAATGGCGCCTATGCCGAGCTGGAGCGTGACCCGGTCTCCGACAAGCGAGGCGATATGTTCGCCTATCCTTTCCTCCACCTCCGTAATAACCGGTAAAGGTATTTCCGGCAGATCGCGGTCCGTTTCCACGATCAGGTCGACTTCGCTTACGTGAATATAACTTCCGTACGTCCTGGGCATTTTTTTATTGACCTCGGCAACGACCGTTTTTGCGGACCGTGCCGCCTGGACGGTGTAGTCCGCGGAGACCCCGAAGCTCATGTAGCCGTGTTCATCCGGGGGAGAAAGCTGCACCAGGGCGGCATCCACCGGAAGCAGGCCGTCCCTGAAAAGCCGGGGTATCTCGGAGAAAAAACAGGGCGTGATATCCGCCCTGCCGGAATTGACCGCTTCCCTGACACCGGCGCTCACAAAGAGAGAGTTATGACGGAAAATACC
>SPDA01000300.1 GCA_004525155.1 Spirochaetales bacterium | reverse complement strand
TTCTTCGGAAACTGGCTTTCGAGCATCCTGCTGCCGGTATTGGGGAAATAGGCGTAACGTTCGGCGGGAGGCACTTCCACGGTAATCCTTTCTGAACGTTTCAGGGATCTTCCGTAAATGTCCTTTATGCTGCCGCTTAAGAAGAGCGCGTAGGATGATTCCGGCTCCACGGGAAGATTGTTTATCCGTACGCTGTTGTACCAGACATTGACATTGTCCGCCGAAATCCCCATGGCGGGCATGGTCCGGATTTTTCCGGCAAGGCTTTCCGGGCTTTCCAGGGGATGACTGAACTCAAGATACAGGGGATTCGAACTGCCTGTTTTAGATCGGGGGAAACTCCAGGAATAGGTGTCGTAACCGATAAAGGAAAAGGGCCTCAAGGTGTGAAAACTGTTTGCAGCCGTTTCAGGTATGCCGAGATAATCCTTTTCCGACCTCGCCCCTTTCAGCAGCAGCACCGACACATCCGTATTTTCAGGAAAGGGATCCTTCATGGTAAGGAGGACCCTGCCGCTCGCATCTCCGCCGTCCTTTGTTACCGCCTCCGGCCGGGAGAGGGAAAAAGGCCAGGTCCGGCCGCCCGATTCGACGGACAGGTAATTCGCAATCACATCCAGGTTTACGGGGTAGGAAAAGGTAAGGCGGATATTTTTCGCCGCCTCCAGGGGAACATCGTCCATGTCGTAATACACGCCGGGATCGCCCACGGAAAGGTTTCTCACGGAAAGGTACTCCGTCCTGAACGTAAAGCCGTTACTGCCTTCGAGAGGCTTGCCGCCCAGGGAGGTCACCCCGGGATTGATTCTGACGGTGTATTCCCTCTGCGGCAGAACATTCTCCTCCGCCTCGAAGCTTAAAAGCCTCGTCCCGTACCAGCGGAAAACGCCCTTCACCGCAGGGAAAATATCCATAACGGAGGAGGCGGCGGCCGGCGGGCCCAGCTTGGCAATGGGGATGACAGGCTGGGAGAATACGACATAGATCGACGGTTTCTTTATCTCCGGGGGGAGTTCATCCCGGGGACCGAAATCGACCAGGGTAAAGGGCTCATCGGACTCCATAGTAGAGACCGCGGGCGCTTCCGCAAGGGCGCTTTTTTCATAATAGGTTATTTTGTCGTCGGCAAGCTTTGTTCCCAGAGAAACGTTTTTGTAAACTTCCGTGCTGTTCTCCGCCCCGTTCCCGCCCGCGGCATCCCCGGCGGGCTGAAACTTTTTCGCGCAGGACAGGACGAGAATACCCGAAAGCAGAATCGCAGCAATAACGGCTGTTTTAGCGGTAGGTCTGGCCATCTTAAAACCCCTCGATGAAACGGCAGGACTGAATTGCATACATAACTGGTTTATGCAATGTATGCAGAGTATAGCATTTTTAATGCGGAATTGGTATGCTTTTGCAATGATTCAGGTCGAATCCGTCTCAAAAAAATTCGATGCCCTGCAGGCTGTTGACCGGGTGAGTTTTACGGCAAGGCCCGGGGAAATCTTCGGCCTCCTCGGTCCCAACGGTGCGGGAAAATCCACCATCATCCGGATGCTCATGAACATCATCGCGCCGGATTCAGGCGAAATTTTTTTTGACGGAAGAAAAACCTCGGAGCAGGACAAGGACAGGATTGGGTATCTTCCAGAGGAACGGGGACTCTACAAAAAGGACAAGGTCAACGACATCCTCCTCTATTTTGCCTCCCTTAAAAACGCGCGCATGGACCGTGCCCAGAAAAATATCGACGACTGGCTCGAACGGTTCGGCCTTACGGACCGGAAATTCGAAAAGGTGGAAAAACTATCGAAAGGCATGTCCCAGAAAATCCAGTTTATAGCTTCCGTGGCCCACGACCCGGATATCCTCTTTTTCGATGAACCCTTTGCCGGGCTCGACCCCGTTTCGGCCGATCTGCTGAAGGACAGCATCGCGGCGCTCGGAAAGGAGGGCAAGACGATCCTGTTCTCCACCCACATCATGGAACACGCGGAAAAAATATGCACGGGCCTTCTCCTCATCAACCGCGGCAGGGAGGTCATAAGCGGGCAGTTGGCCGACATAAAAAGCAGTTACGGCACAAACACGGTGGCAATTGAGTTCGACGGCAATGCGGACTTTATTGCAGCCCTGCCCTACGTGAAAAAAATCATGTCTTTTCCTCGCTGGATTGAGGTGGAGCTTTCCGGCAGGACCTACACCGGCGACCTCCTGCGGACCCTGGCCTCGAAGACCGCCGGGGGAACAATTTCGGTAAGCCGTTTCGAGCTGATGGCCCCTTCCCTGCACAATATATTTATAAGCCTTGTGGGCGATAAAAAGGAAACCAGTCATGAAGAAAATCTTCAAAATAGCAAGACATGAATTCCGGCTTACTACCAGCTCAAAGGCTTATAAAATCATTACCGTTATCGGTCCTTTTCTTATCATAGCGGTCTCCGTTCTTCCCGGCCTCCTGTCTTCCCGGGCGGCGGGTACGAAAAAGGAGACTTCCATCGCCGTTACCTCCGGCGGCAGCGGAGGGCAGGTTTTGTTCAACACCCTGCGGCCCGCGCTCGAGCAGGCGAGGGTGATTCCGTTCTACTGCGAAAACGAGGAGGAATGCCTCGAACTGGTCCGGACGGGCAAAGCCCAGGGATACCTCGTGCTTCCGGAGGATTTTCTTTCCGGTGAAAACATCGGGTATTATTCCCTGACCGCCACGGACATCGTGCTCTCCGAAATGCTTAAAACGATAGTCGGCCAGGCCATCGTGTCCCTGCGGCTCGCGGAGGCGGGTCTCGATCCGGAACAGGTGGCCGGGCTTTCCCGCATGCCCGGTATAACAGTGAGAAAAATAAACAGGGAAGGCACGGAAGAAAGAAGCCAGGATTTTCTTTCCATCATGCTCACGGCCATAGCCTTTATCATGCTCCTGTACATGACCGTCCTCCTCTACGGGCAGATGATCGGGCGATCCATAGTTATGGAGAAAACCTCGAAAACCGTGGAACTCATGCTCTCCTCGGTAAAACCGGGGGAGCTGATGTACGGTAAAATATTCGGGCTGGGGTTTGCGGGCATCCTTCAGTACGCCATCTGGATTGGCGTGGCCACAATACTCATAAAAATAATCGGACCGGTCTTTTCGATAAATCTGCCCGCGTCGTTTACCGGCGCCACCCTGGGTTTTCTGGCCCTGTTTTTCATACTTGCGTTTTTCCTCTATGCCTCCGCCTTCGCGGCCCTCGGCGCGGCTGCGGAAGACGAACAGCACGTAGGGCAGCTCGCCTGGCCCCTCATGCTCTGCCTGGCCCTGCCTCTCATGCTTATTTCGCCCCTGATAATGAATCCCGAAAGTACGGTGGTGCGGGTCATGTCCCTGATACCTCTTACGGCGCCCATGGTGATGTTCACCCGCACCCTCATCAACATACCGCCCTGGTGGGAAATCCTGCTCTGCGTGGCCATTCTCGCGGGGACCATCGCCCTGTTTACCGGCGGCGCCGCCAAGATATTCCGCACGGGCATTCTCATGACAGGCAAGCGGTTTACCCTGAAGGAAATATTCAAATGGCTCAAGTATTAAAGGAGGATTACCTTGAAGTTACGCTATAACGCACCCGTATCGCTTACCTTTACGATTATAGGCGCCATAGTCCTTTTGCTAAATCAGTTTCTGCTTAAATCCCTCATCCCCACGCTGTTCACGGCGCCGGGCAGGGGCGGGTTCAGCCTGATTAATCCTGTTGACTACCTTCGCCTGATAACCCACGTGATAGGCCACGCCAACTGGACCCACTTCATGTCCAATTTCTCCTTCATTCTGCTTTTAGGGCCGAGCCTCGAGGAAAAATACGGCTCCGCTTCCATTCTTTTCATGATGTTCGTTACGGCGGTTGTTACCGGCATACTCAACACCCTGCTCATACCCGCGGGCCTGCTCGGCGCCAGCGGCATTGTGTTCATGATGATCCTGCTCATGTCCTTCACCAACATCAAAAGCGGAGAGATACCCATAACCTTCATTCTCGTGGTGCTGCTGTTCCTGGTGAAGGAAGTTGTGAACGCCTTCCAGCAGAACAACGTGTCGGAATTCGCCCACATCGCGGGCGGCATTCTCGGCAGCCTCTTCGGATTTCTGAGGCCTGAGAAGAAGAAATAACCTGCTGC
>SPDA01000427.1 GCA_004525155.1 Spirochaetales bacterium | reverse complement strand
TTAAACCTTCCAGATAATAGAGCAGGGTTACCTCCCTCAGGCCCGCCGGAAGAGCGCGGACTGCTTTTCTTATTTCTTCCGCTGTTTCATGGAGTTCAGCTGTTTCCTGCGGGTCTCGGTAAGCCGGCGTTTCGAGGGACGATCCCTTTACATCGACGGCAAACCGCCGCAGGCGCTTTCTGTAACTGCTTTTCAGATGATTTACGGCAAGGGAGTAGAGCCAGGGCCTGAAGCGTTTATCGAGGGAAAATGTCCGCAGGGACCTGTAGGCCCTGATAAATATTTCCTGCACCGCGTCTTCCGCGGCCTCCCTGCTTTTTAGATATGAGAGGGCGAGTCTCATAATAGGCTGCTGGTACTCTTTGATGATTCCCGCAAAAGCGCCGGTGTTGCCCCGTATTACCTCGTTTATAATGAGGAGGTCGGATTTGCCGGAATCCTCCGCTTCGCTCATACATGAGATGATAACACATCCCGATTCAAAAAAAAATATTTTTCTTCCTGCAACCGGCCCTAGGTTTCCTGAGTATATACAAGTGAGAAAGAGAATCAGGAGGAATATATGAAACGCATACCAATACTTTTACTGCTTGCTGTTTTTCTGCTGCCGGCAGTATTCTTCGGGTGCAGCGCGCCGGAAAGCGGCACGGTTACACTGAACATTACGGACGCACCTACGGACGCGGACAACATTGAAAGCGTGGTGATAACGATAACAGGTCTCTCCTACCACACCGTAGATCCTGACGAATGGGTGGATGTAGCGGACTTCGGCAGCCCGAAAAGCTACGACCTTCTCGGCCTCACCGGCGGCGTGCAGGAAATGCTTGGCCAGTTCATTCTGCCCGCGGGGGAGATTTCTCAGCTCAGGTTCTTTCTTGACGCGCCCGAAATGGGAACCGGCGTACCCGGCGGAGGGAATCCTTCCAGCCCGGGCTGTTATGTGCTTTTAAGCGGTGCCGCGGATCCGGAACCGCTGTTCGTTCCCAGCGGCAGTTCGTCCGGTTTCAAGGCAACCGGCGCTTTTTCGGTCCCTGTAAACGGGTCTGTGACTTTGACGGCGGATTTCGACGCCAGAAAATCGGTCAAGAAAACGAACGCCGTCTACAACCTGCAGCCAACCATCCGGCTCATCGTGGACGGGGAGGCAGGCGTCATAAGCGGTACCATAACCCTTGCGGCAGCCGTAACGAACAGTCTCGCCGTGTTTGCCTATGCGGACAATACCTATAGCGCCGCTGAAGTGTCGGCGGACCCCGCGTTTTCTTCCGCCGTCTCCAGCGCCATCGCAGGCGCAGGGCTGACGTACTCCATACCCTTCCTGGCAGCGGGAGTTTATGATCTGGCAGTCACCGAAATCGACGTAAACGGCGGTTACGTCAATACCGGGCTCAAGACTGTAGAGGACATCACGGTTACAGCAGGGGAAACAGTTACGGCGGATATCACGTATTAGGAATGTTCCGTCCGGCTCAAGACTGCGGGCAGATACGGTTTACGCGTCTGTCCGTTTCTTTTAAAAAAACATGGAAAATAAAACTGCCGGCCTTCTTGCAGGTACCTGTCCTATCCGATAAAATCATGGAGAAAACGAGCCTGGAGGAGCGGTTATGCAGGAAAAGAAAGGCGTGACAGCCAAATCAGTATTCTGGATTTCCATAGGCGCAGCGGCTTTGATCACTTTTATTGTCTGGGTGCTGGGTCCGAGGCTGCTTGCCTTTCCACATCTTCCGGACCAGGGCAGCAGGTGGTATTACTGGAAGCTGCCGGAGCCGCGCTTCTGGTCACGGTTTACCAGCTGGCTTTTTTACGGCCTTCACCAGCTTTCGGTGTGGTACATCGTCATCCGCGCCTACAGGGAAAAGGCGCATCCCGATAAAATAAGCAGGCTGAACATTGCCATGCTTCTCGTTAACCTGGTATTTGTACTGCTGCATCTCCTGCAGACTCACATCTGGTATGACGGCCTTGCCCAGGATGTTCCCATCTGGACCTCCCAGTTCTCGGTCATCATCATGCTTGTGCTCATACTGTTCATGCTCATCCCCAGGCGCGGCATCTTCTGGGGCAAAAAAATTGCCATACCGCAAAAATATGCCGGTTTCATACGCGGGTTTCACGGGTACTACATTTCCTGGGCTCTTGTATATACGTTCTGGTTTCATCCCATGGAGGGGAATTACGGGCTTCTTATCGGGTTTGCCTACATGTTCCTGCTCTTCATCCAGATGAGCATGTTCAACACCAGGTACCATGTTTCCGTACCCTGGATAACGCTGCTGGAGGTCTTTGTCGGGTTCCACGGGCCCCTTATCGCCATCATGAAAAAACAGGACAGCTGGCCGATGTTTTTCTTCGGCTTCATGATCATGTTCCTGGGCACCCAGATTCACGGACTGAAGCTGAAGCGCTTCGTGCCTTATATCGTGCTGGCGGCATGGCTCGGAGGCGCGGCAGCAGCCTATTACTACCGGGGTTACGGCACCATCTACGAGGTGCTCTTCATACCCGCCGGATTGTACGGGGGCGTTTTCTTTTTGCTTCTGATCGGGCTGTTTTTCAGAAATAAAAAAAGGATTGTATGAATATCAAGGATGCCATGATAAAGGCCGCCAAGGGAGAATCTTTGCCCTTCATGCCTTTCGTGCCGCGAATGGATATCTGGTATAACTCAAACAGGTTTTTAAACAAACTGCCGGCCCGGTTTAAGGACGCCGGTCTCCGTGATATCCTGGATGAGCTTAAGCTGGGTTATCACTGCATGATACCGGATTACAATGATCTCGATGAACCCGGCGGGATTGATGTTCATCATGCTCTCGGGTTTTATACGTTTAAAACCTGTCCATACAGGGTACGGCTGCACGAGGTAGCCGTTGAAACGGAACGTCAGGGGGATACCCTGCATACGCGCTATAAAACACCCCATGGCGACATTACGACCGTTTCGGTATTCGATGACGGGGTCAGGGCCAGCGGCGCGACGGTTCCCTTTATAAAAAAATATCCTGTCCAGGGTCCGGGCGATCTGAAGGCCGCCGGATTCATATTTGAAAATGCGGAGGTGGTGCCCTTTTATGAGGGGTATAACGAGATGGCCGGATACGCGGGAAGCAGGGGTGTGGTTACCGCTTTTCATTCCTTCGGCGCTTCGCCGATGCAT
>SPDA01000381.1 GCA_004525155.1 Spirochaetales bacterium | reverse complement strand
GGCACGATTCCTGTCACATGGGCAGGGTGTCCGGTTTGTATGACCCGCCGCGCGATCTTATCAGGGCAAACCCGCACGCGGAATTCGTGGAAATGGCGTCCAACAGGGCGGACAGCCCCTGCTGCGGGAGCGTGCTTACCCTGATTAAAGACCCGCCCGTGGCTGCGGAACTGGGCAGGCACAGGCTCCAGGAAGCGGTGGACATCGAGGCTGAAAAAGTACTCGCCCTGTGTCCCTGCTGCGAATTCCAGCTCAGGGTGGCGGCGGATAAGAAATCCGTTCCGGTGGAGGTGGTAGACCTCGCACGGTTCACGGCGGAATCCCTCGGGTTTGTGCTTCCCGATCCGAACCCGGAAGTAAAAAGACAGTGGGCCACCTTCGAAGCCATGATAGGCCTCATGACTCCCCGCGGCTTCGCGGACCTTATGGGTACCATGTGGAAGGAACTGATCGACGCAATGCCGTTCGGCATGGGCGGCATGATGCGGCTTATGGGAAAAATTCCCTTCGCCCTTAACATGATGAAGCCCCTATTTCCATTCCTTTTTCCGAAACTTCTGCCCGGAATGATGCCTAAGCTGATGCCGGTAATGCTTGAAAGGGTTGCGGATCGGGTACCTATGCCGGACTACATGAAGGAGCAGATGCCGGACCTCATGCCTAAGGTCATGGACACCCTGATGCCCCACATGATCCGCGATGTAGTGCCGCTGGTGACGCAGCCCATGATAGATTACCTTACGGGGAAAAGAGCGGAAACCGTTAATTAAAATTAAAGGCGATGTTCAGGCTGAGACCATGTTCGACTTCGGGAAGAAGGCCGAGGTCATAATACAGGGCAAAGCTGAAAAATCTTATTTCCATGCCCGCGCCGGCGCTTAATCCTTCCTGGATTTCGCCGGCCCAGGCGAAATCGTTCGAAAGCCCGAGATTAAAGGAGGCGCTTCTGGAAATTTCGAAGGACACGGCAAATTCAAAAGTATTGGCGTACTCGAATTCTCCATCCGGCAAATAGATGAAGAAATTGTTGTCATCACTCAAGGTTATGCCCGCGTCTTCGAATTCCCAGGACAGGGTTGCCCCGGGATTGAGATAAAAACCGATTTCCGGCGCAACGGCAAGGACCGGACGAAGAGAAAGCGACAGCCACGGGAAAAGCGCTATGCCGGCGCCCAAAAAAATCTCGTCGGAAAACTCTTCATCGAAGCCCAGCCAGTTGCCGCCTTCGATGTACAGGCCGGAAAGAATGTCGAAATTTTTTCCCAGGGTGATCTCGTTCTCCAGGGAAAAGGATTCGCCGGTAATGCTGTAGCCGCCGGAAGTATCGATGGAAATATAAACCGGCAGCTCCGCGTTTACCCGGGAAACCATAAAGAGGCTGAAAATAACCAGCAGCCCGCATTTCGCCTTCATGGGCATACCTCCTGTTACTACGGATTCAAGCGGTCTGAATATTTTTATATTATAACAGGTTCCCGGTGGTTGTCAGGCGGGGAACGGCATTTTATTATGGAGACTCTCAGGTGGGGAAAAAATTACTGCCGGGTATTTGAACCGGGGTCTTCTTCCTTTACACGGCGCCGCGGAAATGAAACAGTCATTTCCGACCTTAAATAGTTCTTGACATTTTACCCAACCTGTCAAACAATGAAGCATGAAAAAGATACTCGTTATTGATGAATCCCAGCTTTTCAGGGATTATCTGCTTAAAAAGCTTGAGGAAAATTCTTTTCATGCGGCCGCCGCCATAAACGGCCTTGACGGTATTCTCAAACTTCGCAGCGAGATACCGGACCTCGTCATCATGGATAATTATCTTTCCAGGAAAAGCAGCCTGGAGGTCCTCCGGGAACTTAAAGCTAATCCCAATACTGTCAATGCGCCGGTTATCATGGTTTCGTCAAAGATGGACAAGTCTCTCGTCCTTGAACTCACTAAATTCAATGTAAAGAAATTTTTCGCCAAGCCGATTAAAATCGACTCCCTGATGAAGGCCATTTCGGAAATCCTGCATGTGAACGTGGACATCGATTCGACACCCTGTATTATCGAAGCGCATTTCAATGACGATATACTTTTTATCGAAATTGCCCGGGGCCTTAATAATGAAAAGATCGATCTGCTCAAGTACAAGATCGCGGAACTTATCGAACTCTACCAGGTAAAATTGCCCAAAATTCTCGTCATGATGTCTAACATCGAATTCAGGGAGACGGACAAGGAAAAACTTTCCTACCTGTTCACGACGATTTTCGAAAAAAGCAATACCAAACAGAAATTCGTTAAAATACTTACAAACGCGAATTTTGTAACGAATTTCATTTCTTCCTCCAGGGATTTCAAAGATATAAGCGTAGCCTCCAACCTCAACGAAGCCATGGACGATCTTATAGGCCTCAAGCCCGACAACTACGCGCATGACAAGATTGTACACGAAAAGCTCTTAAAGACTTCCGTCCCGAAAAATGACCGGGAGGAAAACATACAGATGAGGTTTGACGCGGAGCTTTTGGACGCTTCCGCAGAGAAACTGGAATCCCTCGGAAAAAATATTCATCTCGCAATAGTAGATGACGATATCGTCATACAGGAACTGGTAAAGACCGTGTTTTCAGAGGTCGGATGGAAAATTTCCATTTACGAAAACGGCCGGAAATTCGTGGATAATATCGCGGCCAATACCTTTGATCTCGTGTTTCTCGACCTCATGATGCCTGAAATGAACGGTTTCCAGGTTATGCAGTACTGCCAGGAAAGGGGGCTCGATTTTCCCATCATCGTATTTTCGGCGCTTTCGCGCAAGGAAACGGTGGTAAAGGCGGTCGGTTTCGGTATCCATAGCTACCTGATAAAACCCTTAAAGCCGGAAACCCTTATGCAGAAAGCGCTGGAAATTCTCAAGAGGAATTTTTAGGCGGCCGGTGCGATTTCCATGGAAAAAAGCCCGTTCTTCAAAGCCATTTTCGCTACCGCGCCCCTGGGATTCATTATTCTAGGTAAAGACGGAAAGATTCTCTACGCGAATTCCTCGTTTTACCGAATTCTGCGAAATGTCGGCAAGAATGAGGAAAATATCACTTCCTACCTCAACGAAGACGAGAAACGTTCATTTCTCGCTATTTACGGCAAAATAACTGCCGGTGAACTCTCCACCTTCATCATGGATGTACGGCATGACGCGGAGGCGGGGTCGGTCTGGTCTACCCTGTCTGTTTCCAGGGGATTCGATCCGTCAACCGGCAAACAGTTCCTTTTCGGCATAGTCCAGGACATTACCGAACAAAAGGAAGGTCAGGAGAAACTGATAAGCGAAAAGGATGAGGCGGAAAAACTGACGAGGATGAAATCCGAATTTCTCGCAAACATGAGTCATGAAATACGTACCCCCATCCATACCATGATAGGTATGAACGAACTTCTCCTGGAAACGAAGCTCGACCCGGAACAGCAGGAATACGCCGCCCAAATCCGCTTTTCCGCGGAAGTTCTTTTAAG
>SPDA01000276.1 GCA_004525155.1 Spirochaetales bacterium | reverse complement strand
GTAGGTTCGAAGCTCAAGGATACAATAGACCCGTCGCTGAAAGCATAAGAATTAATGAAGAGGAAAAAAATTAAGAAGAACGTAAAAAGATTTCTTTTCATGTAAGCTCCCTGATTGATAAGCGTTTGCGCCCACGACCGATGCAGTATTGGATCGCTATCGATTGCTTACGGACTTTTTTATATTACGGCTCCTCCCCTTTCCAAGGAGTCGTTAAATCATTTTTGAGGTTTTATTAAAACATACATAACTTAATAAGTCAATTATTTTTTGGCCGGAAAAGCAATTACATCGTAAACCGCTTGAACATAATTGAAAGCAGGTCAGAGGAGCCTTTCGATAGGGCGGTCCGTCAGGATTCCGACGTCAGTTTAAGCAGCCGGTCCCACTGCAGGTCAACCTGACGCTGAAGTTCCGCAACAACCGGTTCGTTTTCCTTTTTTTTAAGATGACTGAATCTGCCCTGCAGAAAAATCCACTCGGAAATGGGCAATTTCTCTTTTGGTCTGTAGTTGAGCATGTACCTGCCGTTAATAACCTCATACAGCGGCCAGTAACAGGTTTCCACTCCCAGCCTGGCCGTCTCCACCGCCATGTCCGATTCAATTTTCCAGCCAGGTATGCAGGGCGAAAGGAGGTTGATGAAGGCAGGGCCGTCGAGCTCGATACCTTTCCTTATTTTGTTCGAAAGATCCACGGGATTATGAATGCTCGCCTGTGCCGCATATTCAATATGATGGCTCACCATGATGGCGGTAAGGTCTTTCCTGGGCTGATGTTTTCCGGCGCTTTTAAGACCTGCCGGGCTTGTGGTGGTTGAAGCTCCGAAAGGAGTGGCCCCGCTTCTCTGGACGCCGGTATTCATGTACGCGCCGTTATCGTAGCAGATGTACAGCAGGTCATGTCCGCGCTCCATGGCGCCTGAAAGGGACTGCAGGCCGATATCATACGTGCCGCCGTCGCCGCCGGTGACAACAAACTTGATGTCCTTCCGGATGCTGCCCTCTTTTTTCCGTACCTTGTACATGGCCTCCACGCCGCTCATGGTGGCGGCGGCGTTTTCAAAGGCGGTGTGAATCCAGGGTATTTTCCAGGCTGAATACGGGAAAATGGAGGAACCGACTTCGAGACAGCCGGTGGCCGATCCGACTACTATGTCGTAATCGGTTACACGCGTCAGCATTTTAGTGAATATGGGAACCGGGCAGCCGGCGCAGAGCCGGTGACCTCCGGAGAAAGCTCCCTCTTTTTTTGCCATTTCCTGAATATTCGGCACCCTAAGCCTCCTTATGCGCCTCTAACGCCGATTATATCGAAAACCTTTTCCGTCCTGCCCGCCTTCAGGCATTCCTCGCTTTCGATAAATATTTTTTCGATATCTTCCACATACATGTCCCGCCCGCCGAGGCCGTAAAGCCGGTTGTAAGCCAGCGGTCCCGATTCAAGACCGTAGAGCGCGGTGCACACCTCGGTAAACAGGGGGCCGCGGGCTCCGAAACTGTTCATCCGGTCGAGGACAGCCACCACTCCGGCCGATTTCAGCGCATCCCGGATTTCCTCATAGGGAAAGGGCCGGAAAAACCGGATCTTTAAAAGCCCCGCTTTTATCCCGCGTTTCCGGAGATTGTCCACGGCTTCCTTTATTTCACCAGCCACCGAGTTAATTGCCACGATTACATTTTCCGCGTCTTCCAGACGGTAGGATTCAAACAGCTCGTATCCCCGCCCGAAGGCTTCCTTGAATTCCTTCGACACCGAAAGAATTACGTCCTTCGCCTTTACCATGGCCACGTGCTGGCTGTGCTTGTGCTCGATATAATAGTCCTGAAGGTCAAGCGCCCCCATGGTTACCGGCCGGGAAGTATCCAGGAGAGGATAGAGCGGCGTATATTCACCGATAAATTTTCTCACCTGTTCGTCATCTTCAAGTTCCATGGTCTGAACGCAGTGAGAGATGATGAAACCGTCAAAACATACCATCACCGGCAGGCGGACGTCGGCATGTTCGGCTATCCTGGGCGCCATAAGCATGGCGTCGTAGGCTTCCTGGTTGTTTTCCGTGTATATCTGAATCCACCCCGAATCCCTGGCTCCCATGGAGTCGCTGTGGTCGGCATGAATGTTGATGGGGCCGGAAAGGGTGCGGTTTACAAGAGAAAGGAGAATGGGCAGCCGTAAACTTGCGGCTATGTAGAGCATTTCCCACATGAGGGCCATGCCGTTGGAGGCGGTGGCAGTCATGACCCGGCCGCCCGCAGCGGAAGCGCCGATACAGGCGGACATGGCGCTGTGTTCGCTTTCCACGGTAACCAGTTCCGTTTTTACGATACCGTCGGCCACAAACTGGGCGAAATTTTCAACTATCTGGGTGGAGGGGGTAATGGGAAAAGCGGCCACCACTTCCGGGTTTATCTGCCGCATGGCCTGGGCAATGGCCTCGTTACCCGTAATCGCTGTTAATTTACTCATCCGCTTATCCTAAGTCTCTTCCTGAATATATTCGAGGGCAATTTCTTTTCCTTTTTTGTTCACCAGGCATTCCCGGACACAGAGCCCGCAGCCTTTGCAGTGGTAATAATTGATGCCCGCAATCTCTTTCCGGGGTTTGCCGCCGGCTGTGGCCCCGTCCTTAAGCGTATAGGCGTCTTCCGGGCAGAAGATCCAGCAGGTAAGGCAGTGGATACACTGCTCTTCCTTCCATACCGGCCGGCTGGTGCGCCAGGTACCGGTCTCGTAATTATTAGCGTTCCCCGCTTCGGTTATAACACCGCCGATTGCCAGATCCTGCCAATCCAAAAGTTTTTTATAATCTTTCATGATGCACCTGTTTCTTCATAACCGGATTTTATGGCCTGCAGATTTTTTTCCGCAAGCGCGGCGCCGAGCATTTCTTCAAAAACCGGGCCGGAGTTGACCATCAGATCTTCAAGGCTGATCACATCGCCGCATACTTTGGCTATCGCTCCCATTATGGCGGAATTGGGCAGCTCCCTGCCGAACAATTCCCTGGATATCCTGTTTGCCGGCACCGTATATATATTTCCATTGGATTGGGAAAAAACCTTTCCCAGCTCCTGTGCGCTTTTTTCCGAATTGATGATAATCCTGGTATCTTTGTCGATACCCTCCGCGACGGCGGGATTTCCAATCAGGGTCGGATCCGCGATAATAACCAGGTTGGGAGTCCGCACCGGCGTATGGGTCCTGATGACTTCGTCGGAAAAGCGGTTGAAAGCCTTGACAGGAGCCCCCCGTCGTTCGGGTCCGTACTCCGGAAAGGCGACCACGTGTTTTCCGGTGCCCTGAACCGCTTTTGCCAGGGATTTGGCGCCTGTAACCACGCCCTGTCCGCCGCGACCATGCCAGCGGATTTCAAAATATTTATTCATAATACCCTTCCATAATTGCGAACACTTTATCAAAACAGTCAGAATTAGGCAAGCCGAAATCTGCCTGTAATTTCCTGCGCTTCTGCCCCGGCGAAAAAACCTTATAAAATTTTACCTTAATCCCTTGATTACTGTCACGTTTAGTGTTATATTTTTGTCATGATATGGAGTCATAATCATGTATAACATAGAGACCCTGGCCGGACTCACCGGCCTCACACGGAGAACGATCCGTTATTACATTCAAAGGGGCCTGCTCGAGCCGCCGGAGGGCGGAGGCAGGGGTTCGTTTTACACGGATGAACACCTTGCCCGGCTTAACCTGGTTAAGCAGTGGACAGAGCAGGGTGTTCCCATAATCCACATGAAAGCCATGCTGGAAGGAAAAACGCCGGGCGTGCTGGCGGATGCCGATCAGGTCATGCGTACCGTTACCATCGAAAAATGCGAAGTCGGGCCGGGGATGGAGCTGAACTTTCCTCCCGGGTTTCTGACCTTCGAAGAACTGGCTGACGTCAGCCGTTACATAAAAACCATTCTGGACAGGAGAAACCAATGAATACAAGAGAAGCGGTATTAATAAGCAGGGAGGCCGGTGAAACGGTCAAGGTCAGTCTTCAGCGCGTAACCGTCGATGCTGCCGTAAGAGATGTTTCCTCGGCCGTTACCGTAACCCAGGTCTATCTGAACACGGAGGACAGGGCCATTGAAGCGGTGTATTGTTTCCCCGTGGAGGAATCCGCCGCAATCTGCGGTTTCGAGATAGAGACGGGAGGAAGGACCATCTCCGGCATAATGGAAGAGAAGGAGAAAGCCTTCGAAACCTACGACAAGGCCCTTGCGGACGGGAATGCCGCTTTTCTCCTGGACCAGGAGGCCCAGGATATCCTTCACATTTCCGTGGGAAACATAAAACCGGGCCAGGAAGTGCTGGTGCGGATTTCCTACATCAGCGAACTGCCCGTGACAGACGGCATTATCAGGCTGCAGATACCTTCCACCGTAAGCCCAAGATACTCGCCTGCGGACAGC
>SPDA01000239.1 GCA_004525155.1 Spirochaetales bacterium | reverse complement strand
TGTGCTCGTCCAGGTTCTTACCAGCGTATTCAAAGCCGGTTTCTACCTTACCCAGATAACCATGTCCGCCTACCTGGCCCTGGCCGCCCTGGGGCTGTGCATACTTATGGGCTATTCCGGCCAGATTTCCCTGGGCCAGGCTGGATTTTTCGCCATCGGCGGCTATACCAGCGCCAGTCTCACCACCCTGAACCTCCTCGAGGCCCATGGCGGCCAGGCTGTCCGCGTACTGGAAAAACTCAAGTTCCTCTCGAGGAGCATCGACCTGTACGGCAAAGAGACCCTGCACGTATCGCCCTGGGCCGCCTGCATCATGGCCATAATCATAACCGTCGTCATAGCCTACGTAATCGGCAGACCCATTCTCACCCTGAAGGGCCATTACCTCGCCATGGCCACCCTCGGCTTCGGCATCATCATTTACCGCATCGTTTTAGGGTCGCGGTTTTTCGGCGAGGCGGACGGCCTCCACAACGTGCCGGCTTTTTCCCTCGTCGGCGGTCTCGCGGTAAGCGGGGATTTCGCTGAAAGACTTAAAAATTACTACATCGCCTGGTTTTTTGTTGTCATCGGCATGCTTCTCCTGATAAACCTGGTCAATTCACGGGCAGGCAGGGCCCTGCGTTCCATCCACGGCAGCGAGGAAGCATCCAGGGCCATGGGAATCAACACGGCCCGTTTTAAATTGAGCGCCTTTATCATGGGCGCCGTTTTCGCCTCCGTTGCAGGGATATTCCTTACCCACTATAACGGCGGCATAGGCCCCGGGGAATCGAGTGTCATGAAATCCGTCAGGTATGTGGCTATCGTGGCCGTAGGCGGCATGGCCAACCTCTGGGGAACCCTTATCATGGGGGTCCTGCTCAACTTCCTTTCGCTGAGGGGTGTATTCGGAAGTTACGACGACGCGGTCTTCGGCATCATCCTTATTGCAGTCATGCTTTTCGCGCCCGAAGGCATTCTCGGTTTCAAACCGGCCGACATGCTGGCATCACTTCGGGGTGCGGTTGCCCGGAAAAGCGAGGGCAGGAACGCCGGCAATAATGCCGCCGGCAGCCGGGGAGACCGGTCATGAGCATCCTGACGGTAAAGGGTCTTCATAAAAAATTCGGCGGCCTTCACGCGGTGAATGATGTAAGTTTTTCCGTTGAGAAAGGGACCATTCACGCGGTTATCGGACCCAACGGCGCGGGAAAGACTACCGTGTTCAACTGCATAACCGGGACCTACCAGGCAACCGCCGGGTCCGTCGAGTTCAAGGACAAGGTGATAAGCGGCAGCAAGCCCCATCAGATTGCCTCCATGGGCATAATCCGCACCTTTCAGAACCTCAAACTCGCGCTTAACATGAGCGTTCTCGAAAATGTGATGATCGGCAGGCATATCCGCAGCAAGGCGGGCTTTCTCGCAGGCATGCTCAACGTTCCCTGGTCCTGGAAAGAGGAAAAGCTGATAGAGAAAAAGGCCCTGGAAGTGCTCGATTCCTTCGCCATGGCGGATAAAGCAAACACGCAGGCCGGCAGCCTCCCCTTCGGTAAACTGCGGACCCTGGAGCTTGCCCGGGCGCTGGCGGCGGAGCCTGAACTGCTGCTCCTGGACGAGCCGGCGTCCGGCCTCAACACGCACGAATCCGAAGAACTTGCAAAACAGATTGTTGCCATCCGCGACCGCGGCGTGACCATACTCCTCGTCGAGCACGACATGTCCCTGGTCATGGATATATCCGACATGCTCCTCGTACTCAATTTCGGCAAAACCATAACCGCCGGCCCGCCAAGGGAGGTTCAGCTGAACCAGGAAGTCATAAACATTTACCTTGGTGAAGCGTATGCGTAAGGTGCTTTATGCTTAAAGTACGGAACCTTCGTGCCGGATACGGCAGTCTCCAGGTAATAAAGGGCGTATCCCTGCACGTGAATGAGGGTGAAATCGTAACCCTCATCGGAGCTAACGGCGCGGGCAAAACGACCCTGCTCAATACCCTTGCCGGCATTATCAAGCCTTTTTCCGGCAGCATAAGCTACAACGGAAAGGACACGTCCCGGCTGGCCCCGGAAGCGATATCCTCCATGGGCTGCGTTCTGATTCCCGAAGGCAGGCTGCTTTTCTCCGCCATGACCATAAGGGAAAACCTGATTCTCGGGGCCTACAACCTGCTTAAATCCGGCAAAAAGGAAGAAGCGGATAAGGAGCTCGAGGAAATGTTCACGCTGTTCCCCAGGCTTAAGGAACGGGAGCAGCAGCACGCGGGGACCTTGAGCGGCGGAGAGCAGCAGATGCTTGCCATAGCGAGGGGACTCATGAGCAGGCCCTCCTTCATCATGATGGACGAGCCCTCCATGGGACTGGCCCCGAAAATCGTGGCCGAGATACTGACCATTATCACGGAACTGCGCAGCCAGGGGAAGACGATCCTTCTCGTGGAACAGAACGCCAGGGCCGCTCTGCGGGTGGCGGACAGGGGGTATGTCATGGATACGGGCAGCATGTTTATCGAAGGGTCCGCGCAGGAACTGCTGCTAAACAAGGACGTGCAGCGCGCCTATCTGGGCAAGGAATACGCGCGGATCAACGAGTAAGGGAGGCTTTAATGATGCTGAACAAGGAATATGAGGCAATGCACCGGGAAGACCTGGAGCAGCTCCAGCTCGAACGGCTCCAGTCCACGCTTCACCGGGTGTACAGGAATGTCGCGTTTTATCATCAGATCTTCGATGACCGCAAAACGGACGTGGAAAAAATCAGAAACCTGGCGGATGTGAACCAGCTGCCCTTTACCACGAAAGAGGATTTGAAAAAAAGCTACCCATACGATATGTTCGCAGTTCCCCTGCGGGACATTGTCCGCATCCATTCCACCTCCGGCACCACAGGCAAACCCATCGTGGTAGGGTATACCAAGAACGATATCAATACCTGGACCTCCCTCATGGCCAGGGTGATGACGGCTGCAGGCATTACGGAACAGGACGTGGTTCAGATAGCCTACAGCTACAGCCTATTTACCGGCGGTTTCGGCTTTCACTTCGGCGCGGAACGGCTCGGTTCCTCCGTTATACCCGCCGGCGGGGAAGACGTCGTCAAACAGATAATGATAATGAAAGATTTCAAAACTACGGTTCTCGCAGGCACGCCGGGGTTTGCCCTGCATATCGGCACGGTATTGAAGGATTCCGGCATTCATCCGGAGGAACTGTCCCTTAAAACCGGCATTTTCGGCGCCGAACCCTGGTCCCGGAACATGCGCCTGCAGATCGAGGAAAGCCTCCGCATCGAAACCTTCGACAACTACGGTCTTACGGAAATAATGGGTCCGGGCGTTGCCTTCGAGTGCAGCGCGAAACAGGGGCTCCACGTCAACGAGGACCATTTCATGGTTGAAATTATTGACCCCGAAACCCGCATGCCCGCCGCTCCGGGCAAACAGGGAGAACTCGTGTTCACCACCATAACCAAGCAGGGCTTTCCCCTGATACGCTACAGGACCGGCGATATTTCGGCCTTTCTAGAGGGCGATTGCCCCTGCGGCAGGACCCTGCGGCGCATCGAGCGCATCTCCGGCCGGACCGACGACATGATGATAATAGAAGGCATAAACGCCTTCCCGTCCCAGATAGAGGAGGTGCTGCTCCAGATCGAAGGGGTAAAACCGCACTACCAGATAATCCTGGAACGCTCCTCCGGCATGGACACCATGGAAGTGCAGGTGGAAGTCGAAGAGCAGGTTTTTTCCGACGAGACAAAAGTCCTCGAGAAACTGCGGCTTGCCATTCAGCAGCGCATCAAGTCCGCCATGGGGATTGTCTGCAAAATAACCCTGGTGGAGCCCAAAAAACTCAACCGCTCCACCGGCGGCAAACTGAAGAGGATTGTGGACAACCGCGACCGTTAAGGCTTACGGAACTTCTCCCGCACCCGCGCGAAACCTTCCGCAGAATTTTCAATAACCCTGTCCTCCACGCAGAAAGCGATGCGGAAGTACCCCGGCAGGCCGAAACCGGAACCCGGCACCGTCAGTATGCGCTCTTCCTGCAGGGCCTTTACAAAAGCCACGTCATCGCCGCCGGGCGCTTTCGGGAACACGTAGAAGGTGCCTGCGGGCTTCATGAACTCATACCCTGCCCTCTCTAGGATGGCACATATTTTTCCGCGCTTTTCCCGGTACAGGGAAATGTCCACGGATTCGCCCTGCAGCCTGCCTACGACTCGCTGCATCAGGGCAGGCGCGTTGACGTAGCCCGAAATGCGGTTGCAGAGTATGCAGCCGTTTATGAGGTTTTCGCAGTCCTCTGCCCGCGGGCTTACGGCAAGCCAGCCTATGCGCTCTCCCGGTATGGAGAGCTCCTTGGAGTAGGAGGAACAGACCAGGGTATGGGGATAGGCTTCCATGACGCTCGGCACGCGCAAGCCGTCATACACGATTTTCCTGTAGGGCTCATCGCTTACAATGTAGATACGCCTGCCCAGCTCCGCGCTTTTTCTGCCGAGAAGGTCCGCCAGCCTGCGGAGCGTTTCCGCTGAGTACACGGCCCCGGAGGGGTTGTTCGGCGAATTGAGGATGATTGCGGCGGTGGACCTGTCCAGCAGCTTTTCCAGGCTTCCAAGGTCCGGGTTGAATGTATCGTCGCAGTCCGCAGCCTCTATTCTGCCCCCGTGGTTCGCGGCATAGGAATTGTACTCCATAAAGTAGGGTTTAACCGCGATAACCTTGTCTCCGGGCTCCAGTATCGTCTTCAGGGCAATATTCATGGCTGCGGCGGC
>SPDA01000404.1 GCA_004525155.1 Spirochaetales bacterium | reverse complement strand
GGGAGTTGCCGCCGGGCTTATAAAGGATTTCGCCGGCGCCGAAAATTTCAATCCGCCTGCGGAAGTCATTGTGCCGGATGAATCCTCCTCGGCCGGTTACGCGGAGCTTAAACCCGTATTTGAGGAAGCATACCGGGCACTGGTGCCGGTGTATGCGAAACTCGCGTCACGAGAAGGATTTTCCATCAGCATATAATTTCTACTGAACCCTTAAAAATCCATATTTTTTTTCTTGCCTTTTTTCCGGGACCGTGATAAAGTTCATTACACTAAGTATACTAAATTAGTGTAATTATTGAATAAGGTATATGAGAATTCAGTAATGGTTAACGAAACAGCTGATAGAATCATCCTCGGAGCCGCGGATCTCTTCTTCGAACAGGGCTTCGCAAAAGTTACGATGGACGAGATTGCACGGCATACCCGGCTTTCGAAAAAAACCCTGTATAACCATTTTCCGACCAAACTTGCCCTCATGGCTTCCGTCATCGAGAACAGTGTCCAGTCCATTTTAAGGGGCTTAAACGACATTGCCGCGGACTTGAACCAGGACTTTCTTTCGAAAATGGAAAGAATGATGGAGTTCATCTACCAGGAACTGGGCATGAAGCGGCTCAATTTTTTCGAAAACTTTCAGCGTTATTACGCTTCCGATAATGAAAAACCGGTACAGGTAATAAAGGAACGCATTATAAGCCTCATTAAACAGCTTATAAGGGAGGCGGAAGAAAAAAACCTGATCCAACCCGGCATAGATAAAAACGTACTCCCCTGGGTATATCTCAACATGCTCTACGGCCTGGTGGAATTATATAAAAGTTCCCGGGTACCGGTGCATCCGGGGGAACTTCTGGTCGAATCCTTGAAGATTACCTTCTTCGGGATACTCACGGCTAAAGGAAAGCACGAACAGCATCGGCAGGAGCAGGATATTTAATCATGGAAGACAGACGGATCAGAGACCGCAGGCACGAAAACCGGCGGAAGGAAGACAGGAAGCGGAGGTTTCGCTTCGTAAAATATGTACTGCTCATCCTCGTACTGGCTTTTTTCGGTTATGTATACCTTAATTTCAGAAACCGCCAGCAGGAAAAGGCAAAAGAGATTCTGCCGCCGGTCAACATCGTAAAGCCGGAATACGGCGGCATTCAGCGGGTGTTCCGGGTTAACGGCTACATAGAATCCGAAACCATGGTCACCATCCTTCCGAAAATTGCCGGAACCCTCATGAACCTGTATGTGGATATGGGCAGCTACGTGGAACAGAACCAGATTGTGGCCCAGGTTGACAGCGAACCTTACACCCTTACCATGCGGCAGGCGGAAGCCGCCTATCTCGCCGCAAAGTCCGGTTTCGAACGGATGGAACAGCTTCTCAAAGCCAAGGCCACGAGCCAGCAGAGCTACGACCAGGCCAAGTCCCAGTACGATGCCATGAATTCCCAGTATGAGCTTGCAAAGCTCAATTTCGAATACACGAAAATCACCTCCCCTATAAGCGGTGTGGTGCTTCAGAAGCACACGACGGTCGGTTCACTGGTGGCTCCCCAGGTTCCCATCATTACGGTGGGAGATCTATCCAATCTTATTATCAAGGCGAAGGTTCCTGAACAGTATTATTCCTTTTTCCTGACCAATTCCGGCACCATGTCCATTACAGTGGAGGTGCCCGCCCTGGAAAACCTGCGGATCGGCGCCTACATAACGGCCATATCTCCCTTCATTTCCTCGGAATCGAAAACCTTTGAAACACGCTGCGCCCTGGCCGGCGATTTTTCCCGGGTCCGGCCGGGCATGTTCATCAACATTACCTTTGTGATGGAGGAGCGTCAGGGTATATTCTACCTTCCCTTCAATACCCTGGTAGCGGGCAGCCAGCTCTGGACCGTGGACCCCGCGACATTTACCGCCGAAAACCTCGAGTTCAAGCCGGTCTATTACAACGATGACGTGTTCCAGATTCCTGAAGAGTACAAGGACAGATACTTCATCTTCGAGGGTCAGCATTTTATCCGGGCGGGGCAGCGCTTACGGGTTTTGAACGCCGCACGCTACAGTCTCGAGGTGCCGGGAGAAGCCGAGTGAAACTCGCCGATTTTTCCATAAAGCATCCGGCTATCATCACCATTATTCTCCTGGCCCTGGTGTTTTTCGGCGTGCTGTCTTTCCGGAGCATTTCCCAGAGTCTTTTCCCGGACATCGGGCTTCCCTCCATCATTGTATTCACCGCCTACCCGGGGGTAAGCCCCAAGGACATCGAGCGGGAAGTTACGGACCCCCTGGAAAAGGAACTCTCCACCATGCCGGGAGTGCAGCGGATAACCTCCTCCTCTAGGAACTCCGTATCTTTCATAACGGTGGAAATGGACTGGGACACGAACCTGGATATGAAAATCGGGGAGCTGAGGGAAAAGATAAACGGGGCCATGGGTAATCTGCCGGAAGGCATCCAGGGCGTTCCCATGCTCTTCAAGATGGAAGCCAATGCCATGCCGATTTACAGCGTTTCCGTCCTGAGCGACATAGAGAGGCAGACGCTTACCAGGTTTGCCGAGGACGAAATAGCGCCGGTTCTTTCGAGAATAGGGGGTGTGGCAGAAGTGAACGTTCACGGCGCGCCGCCCCAGATTGTGGACATCAAGGTGCATCTTAACCAGATTGAATCCAAGGGTATATCCGTACTCGATATTTTTCAGCTCCTTAAAAGCAACAACGTGTCCCTGCCCGCGGGTTCCGTCGTGTTCCAGAACCAGTCCCTCAACATTCGCACCGCGGCCGAGTTTTCCTCCATTTCGGAAATCGAGCAGATGGTCATAGGATACAGGGACACGAGCTTTATCCGGCTTAAGGACGTGGCGGAAGTGTCTCTCAGGGAAAAGCGCGCGGAAACCGAAACAATATCGAACGGCGAAGATGTCATCATCGTGGACGTGTACAAACAGCCTAAATCGGACACCAATACAATCATAATCGAAGCGAAAAAGGTCATCGACACCTTCAGCAGGGATTACCCCGGCATACTCTCCTTCAAGATCGTGGCAGACCAGACCGCTGATATAAAGCTCGCCATCAATTCGGTCAAGAACGCGGCAATTACCGGCGGTATTCTGGCCGTGGCAGTGCTCCTGCTGTTTCTTCTCAGTTTCCGCACTACCATCATCATTGCCATATCGATTCCTTTAAGCCTCCTCCTGGCCTTTATCGGCATGCGGCTTAAAGGCCAGAGTTTCAACCTCATGACGCTGGGCGGGCTTACCGTTGCCATCGGCATGATTGTGGACAATTC
>SPDA01000032.1 GCA_004525155.1 Spirochaetales bacterium | reverse complement strand
CTGTCCGGCGGCGCCTCGCCCAGCAGATTGACGGTGAGGGCATGTACCTCGCTCGACTGTCCTGAGCCGGGGGAGGCTTTGAGGAGTCCCTGAATCTCAACGCTTGCCCCGGTTGTAAGTTTCGTCAGCAGATCTGAAAGTCCTTCGATGTCGGGAAAGGTGTCCTTGTCTATAAGAACCTGGATGCTTCCCAGGCAGGAACCGTCGTTTATTTCCAGAAAAGAAAGGTTCTTTGAATCCCTTCTGGTGCGAATCCACCCTTTAAGCAGTACTTCCTGGTTTTCCGGCTTCATGGCGAGAAGTGTTGTAATTCTTGGTGTCATGCTTCTTTTCCTTTAAAGGAGACTCTATCATCTGAGCCGGGTTTTATCAATGAACCATAATAAGGCGCAAAAAAAACAGAAGTTATATTGATTTCACTTTTCTTTTCTTTTATAATGGCCCTTCTACAGTAATAATGTAGTAATTTTATTAGGAGGAACACATGAAAAAAAGAACATTGATCATCCTGGCCCTTGTGCTTGCGTTTTTTGCAGCGGCCGGATTGATGTGGGCAGGCGGTTCAGGAGAAAAAGCGCCGGCTTCAGGCACTACGGAAACAAAAACCACCGAAACCAAGGCTGCGCCCAAAGAACCGATTAAAATCGGCGTTGCCGGTGCTCATTCCGGAGACCTGGCTTCGTACGGTCTCCCGACGGTTAAGGCAGCCGAGCTTGTTGCTGAACTGTATAACGCCAAGGGCGGCGTCTTGGGACGGCAGATTCAGCTTGTGGTGGAAGATGATGTCTGCAAGCCGGAAGTTGCGACCAACATTGCCGCCAAACTGGTGGGCGAGAAAGTCGTTTTCGTACTGGGGCACATCTGTTCCGGCGCGACAAAAGCGGCCCTGGGTATTTACAAGGATTCCAATATCCTCGTCATGTCTCCCTCGGCAACCAACCCCCCCCTTACCCAGAGCGGAGAATATCCCAACTTCCTTAGAACTATTGCGGCGGACGATGCCCAGGCGCAGCTGGAAGTTGATTTTGCACTCAATACCCTGAAAGTAACAAAGATAGCGATTCTTCATGACAAGGGCGACTACGGCAAGGGTCTTGCCGAATTTGCACAAACGTATGTCACGGCGAGCGGAAAGGGAACGGTTGTTCTCTATGAAGGCATTACCGTCGGTGCGGTGGACTACAGTGCGATAATCAACAAAATCGGCGCCTCCGGCGCTCAGGCTCTCATCTACGGCGGGTATCATCCCGAGGCTTCCAAGCTTATAAGCCAGATGAGAAAGAAATCCATGGACATAATCTTTATCTCCGATGACGGCGTCAAGGACGATACCTTTATCAAGGTTGCCGGCGAATACGCTGAAGGCGTGTATGCCACCGGTCCGAAAGACACAACCAGCAACCCCATGGCAATCGCCGCCACCAAGGCGCACCAGGCCAAATACGGTTCCGATCCCGGCGCGTTCTTCTTGAACGCCTATGCGGCCATGATCGCGATCCTTAACGGAATAGAGAAAGCCGGGTCCACGGATTCCGCGGCTGTCAGCAAGGCACTGCGATCCAACTACGTGGACACCCCCCTGGGAAACATCAGCTTTGACGCGAAGGGCGATGCCATCGGCGTCGGTTTCTCAATGTACCAGGTAAAGAACGGCGTGTACGTTGAAGTTGCCAAATAACAATCAGAAGCATCAATTTGTCTGAATAGAGTCCGCCCGCGTACTTTTGTACACGGGCGGCTCTTATTTTTTCTTCAGGGAGAAAACCTGCCCATGAATGTAAGTTATTTTTTCCAATTGTTTTTCGGCGGCCTGACCCGCGGAAGCATCTATGCCCTGCTTGCCCTCGGTTATACCATGGTGTACGGCATTGTACAGCTTATCAATTTCGCCCACGGCGAAATTTACATGATAGGGGCATTCACCGCTCTCATTCTGGCCAGTGTTCTCACCCTTGCCAAACTCCCTTTCCTGGCTATTGTAGCGCTGGGTATTGTCGTGGCCGTTGTTTTTGCTGCGGGTTACGCCTTTACCATGGAAAAAATAGCCTACAAGCCCCTGCGCAATGCGCCGAGACTTGCAGCGCTCATAAGCGCCATCGGCATGTCCATGTTCCTGCAGAATTATGTTCTCCTGGCGCAGACATCCGATTTTCTTCCCTTTCCCGCACTCATCCCGGACCTGAAATTCATAAAACCCGTGGAACAGTACATGAACTCGAGCCAGTTCGTCATTTTTATGACGACAGCACTGGTCATGGTTATATTGACCTTTGTCATCAAATTCACCCGGATAGGCAAATCGATGCGGGCCACATCCCAGGACAGGGTAATGGCCACCCTGGTGGGCATCAATGTCAATAAAGTCATTTCGGTTACATTTCTTATAGGCTCCGCAACGGCGGCTTTGGGCGGCGTGCTCATCAGTTCGCACATAGGGCAGATCAATTTCTACATAGGATTTATTGCCGGCATCAAGGCCTTTGTGGCGGCAGTCCTGGGAGGCATCGGCAGTATGCCCGGCGCCGTACTGGGAAGCTTTATCTTAGGGTGGACCGAGAGTTTCGCCACGGGATACATTTCGAGCGATTACGAGGATGTGTTCGCTTTTCTGTTTTTGATACTCATTCTTATATTTAGACCTTCCGGACTCCTGGGTAAGTCCTCGAAACAGAAGGTATAGGAGAAGGAAAAGTATGAATACGCAAAAAAACACATTCCTTCAGGAATTTTTTAAAGAGATGAAGCGTTCGGTATTTGTGGCCCTGGGATTTGTCGTGCTGACCTTTCCCGTCATGGTCATAAAAGTTAACACCATCGAGAATACGATTATCTGGCGCTGGAAAAACCTGATATTTATAGGCCTGGGCGCTTTCGTGCTCACCATGGTCTGGACCTACCTGATGAAGAGGAAGCAGATGGGCGGCAGAATGCGGCCGGAGACCGAAACCGCCTCTTTGCGCAAACCCTTCAGTCTCGATGTCGAACTCCTCAAGAAGCCGAAGATAGCGGTCCCTACCCTGGGCGTGCTAGGTGTTTTTATCGTCATCTTTCCCTTCATCTTTTCCATGTACCAGACAAATATCCTTATCACGGCCCTGATGTACGTCATGCTGGGACTGGGGTTAAACATAGTCGTAGGTTTGGGCGGCCTCTTAAACCTCGGCTACATAGCTTTCTACGCTGTGGGCGCCTATACCTACGCCCTTCTAAACCATCATTACCATCTCAGTTTCTGGATAGCTTTACCCCTGGGAGGCATCTTTGCTGCCATTTTCGGCATTCTGCTGGGAATTCCCGTATTGAGACTACGGGGGGATTATCTGGCAATCGTAACCCTCGCTTTCGGTGAAATTATCCGGATAGTGCTGGAAAACTGGAATAATTTTTCTTTCGGCCCCAGCGGCATAGCCGGCATTCCCCGGCCCGGATTTTTCGGCCTCAAGATGAATTTGCAGCAGGCAACTATCTATATTTACTTCATTATGATTGCACTTACGGTGCTCACCGTGTTCATTGTGAGCAGGCTCCAGCACTCGCGTATCGGGCGGGCCTGGGTGGCCATGCGGGAGGATGAAACGGCGAGCCAGGCCATGGGAATCAACACGACAAAAGCCAAACTCACCGCCTTTTCCCTGGGCGCCATGTGGGCCGGGCTGGCGGGAGTCGGATTTGCGGCAAAAACCACTTTCATAAACCCCGCGAGTTTTACGGTATGGGAATCCATCGTTGTCCTCTGCATCGTCGTACTGGGCGGCATGGGGTCCATTCTCGGTGTTATGGTCGGCGCCCTTATCCTCATACTGCTGCCGGAATACCTGCGAGCCTTCTCGGAATACAGGATGCTCATATTCGGTCTTATACTGGTTATCATGATGGTGTTCAGGCAGGGGGGAATCATCAACGCGAAACGGAAAGTATACACCTTCGAGGGAGCCAAAAAGAATGAAAAATGAAGGTAATCCGGTGCTTGCCATGGACAAACTCTGTATGAACTTCGGCGGTATTAAGGCCGTTGATCACTTCGACATGTCCATTTACGAGGGCGAAATCGTTGCCCTTATAGGTCCCAATGGAGCAGGAAAAACAACGGTATTCAACTGTATAACAGGTATGTACACGCCCACCTCCGGAGAAGTCCACGTAAACCCGCCGGGGGGGAAGAAGGAAAAAGTAAACGGGCTCAAGCCCGACAAGATCACCGAGAAAGGTCTTGCAAGGACTTTCCAGAACATCCGTCTTTTCCAGAACATGACGGTGCTCGAGAACGTGATGATAGGCCGGCACTGCAGGCTTAAAGCCGGCATCCTGGGCGCCGTGCTCAGGCATAAAAAAGCGGTTATTGAGGAGAAGGAGGTTATCGACGACAGCTACCGGATCCTCGAAAAAATGGGGCTTACGAAATTCGTCAACGAACTCGCCAAGAACCTTCCCTACGGCGCTCAGCGCAGGCTGGAGATTGCACGTGCCCTGGCCACTGAACCCTTCATACTTCTGCTGGATGAACCCGCTGCAGGCCTCAATCCGCAGGAAACCCGGGAGCTGGACGATTTAATCGTGCGGATACGGAACACGGAAAAGAAAACCATTCTCCTCATCGAACACGACATGAGTCTCGTCATGAGCCTCTCGGAACGGATCTACGTAATGGATTACGGCCAGCTCATTGCCCAGGGCACGCCCCAGGAAATCAAGAAGAACCCTCTCGTCATCAAAGCCTATCTGGGGGAGGATATCGATGCTTAAACTCTCGGATGTACAGACTTTTTACGGCAATCTCCAGGCGCTTAAGGGAATCTCTCTGGAAATCGGTGAGGCGGAAATAATAACGCTTATCGGCGCGAACGGCGCGGGCAAATCCACCACTCTTATGACGATCTGCGGTGTCCTCCCCCCGAGATCAGGAGAAATTCTCTTTAACGGCGAAAACATTGCTGGTTCGGATCCGGACAAAATCGTCGGTCTCGGTATTTCGCAGGTGCCTGAGGGCCGCCGTATTTTTCCCTACCTCACGGTCAACGAAAACCTCGACATGGGTGCCCTGCTCAGAAGGGACAAGGAAGGCATGCGGTCGGACAAGGAATATATTTTCACACTGTTTCCCATCCTTGGCCAGAGGAAAAATCAGGCCGGGGGGACCTTGAGCGGCGGCGAGCAGCAGATGCTGGCCATTTCCCGCGCCCTTATGGCGAGGCCCAAGCTGCTTCTCCTCGACGAACCCAGCCTCGGGCTGGCGCCGCTTCTCGTGCACCAGATATTCGAAATAATAAAGAAGATAAACACGGAAAACAAGACCACCATATTTCTTGTAGAGCAGAATGCGAACATGGCCCTCCGCATAGCGCACAGAGGATATGTCATGGAAAACGGCCGGATAAGCCTGTCGGATACCTGCGCCAACCTTATACAGAACGAGGCGGTAAGAAAAGCCTACCTTGGAATTTGATTTGGAGGCATTGACATGCTGACTAAAAAGGTCTGCCTGCTCGGTTCCTTCGGGGTGGGAAAGACCAGCCTCATCGAACAATTCGTTTTTGACGTGTTTACGGACACCTACCTGACGACGGTGGGCGTCAAGATAGACAAGAAAACGATTAAGATCGGCGGGAAGGATGTATCCCTCCTTATCTGGGACCTGGCGGGAAGGGAAAATTTCCTCTCGGTTTCGGATACCTATCTTAGGGGAATGTCCGGCTACATGCTTGTGGCGGACGGCACCAGGGCTTATACCCTCGATTCGGCGCGTGGTATCCATGCCACGGTACGGGAAGCCTTTCCGGATGTGCCTTTCAATCTTATCATAAACAAGCTGGATCTTGATAATGACTGGGAAATTAAAGCCAAGGACTTCAATGATTTTTCGGACGCCGGTGTCGATGTGATACGCACGAGCGCAAAAACAGCTGAGGGTCTGGAAGAAGCTTTTTTGGCTCTCGGGAAAAAAATGACAGATGCTGACAATATCTGATTTTCCTGTAGAGATTCTTCGCTATATCTCCGATTTGACCGTCAGAAGCCTTTCGCCTGCCTATGTATGCCTTGATCCTGACGGCTGCATCCTGGAGTGGGGCGGCAACCCGCAGACCTTCGGCATAAACGGGCTCGCCAAGGGTGCGGACGCGGTGGAACATCTTCCCTTCCTCTTCGGACTATTCCCCCTGCATACGGATCCCTTTGTGCTGTACGGTGTCAAGGTGAAGGGCCAGCTTTCGACGGACATTCATATTTTCAAGGATGAGGACAGGCACTGGGTCCTTCTGCTGGACGCCAACATGAGAGAAATCCAGCAGTTCGTGGTACAGCAGCAGCTCAACATTACCGCGCTCAGGGAGTGGCGGAACGAGAAGCTTTTTTCCCAGTTTTTAAGCAGGGAAGTATCCAACAAGCTTTCAGACGGAATTCCCGTTATTGAGACGGAGAGCAGGATAATGACGATACTTGCCGTGGAGCTCAGGGGCAGTTCCATGCTGTATAAAAATCTTCCTCTGGAAGACGCGGTTAACAGCCTCAATACCTACATGGTAAGCATTATCGATCCTATTCTCGAAGAAAACGGTTTTGTAGACAAGCTTTCGGGCATGTCCATAAACGGCATTTACGGTTTCCCGGAAAAGGGACCGGATAATCCGAGGCATGCGCTCATGACTGCAAACAAGGTGCTGGCCAATGTAAACATGCTCAACAGCATCCGCAAAAAGTACAACCAGGAACCTCTGGGACTGGGGTTGGGCATCGGTACCGGGGAAACGGGTTTGAGCATCATCGGCAATAACGAGCGCAAATCATTTACCGCCCTGGGAACCGCCGTTGAAATAGCGAACGAACTCATGTCCCTGGCGGAAACCAACGAAGTCCTCATCGACGAACAAACCTTTGAGGGTCTGAAATCTTTTTCCTCCTCCTTCGAAAAATCGGACATTCAACTCCGGAGGGTAATCGGGGATTATACTGTTTACAGCCAGAGTTCCGCCGGACGGCAGACCTAGGTCAGCAGGTTCTCGGTAGAGGTTATAGTTATTTCCCTTTCTTTCCCAAGACGGATTATGCTGAGCGTGAAGGTCGTACCCGGCGGAAATTTTGCCAGATAGTGATACAGGTCGTCCATGCCGCTCACGCTTTCACCATTCACTGCGTAAATGAAATCCCCCTTTATAAGTCCTGCGGAAGCCGCGGGGCCCTGCTTTTCGAGCTCCATTATCTCGATGAGGGAGGGGGCCTTCTGTTTCAATACCCGTTGTGCCTTTCTGCTTATAGGCCTGGAAGCGGCCGAAATTCCCAGGTGAGCCCTGCGCACCCTGCCGTGCCGGATTAACTCGCTCACGACATACCGGGCGGTATTCACCGGTACCGCGAAACTCAATCCCTGGGCCATATAGATCATGGCGGTGTTTATTCCGATCACAAAGCCTCTAGAATCGACCAGCGGTCCGCCGGAATTGCCGGGATTTAAGGCCGTGTCGGTCTGGATGACGTTTTCGATCAGCCTGCCGCTGGTGGCGCGGAGGCTGCGCCCAAGGGCGGAAACGACGCCCGCGGAAACGGTATTCTGAAAACCCAATGGGTTGCCGAGGGCGATGACCAGCTGCCCGACCTTGAGATTGTCGGAATTGCCCAGCGGGGCGTAAGGAGCCTTTGTATCCGATATGCGTATCACCGCAAGATCCGTGGCCGGATCTGATCCGATCAGGTCGGCGCGCAGGATGCGTTCGTCAGTCAGTGTTATGTCGAGGCTGCGTGCATCTTCAACCACATGGTGGTTTGTCAGGATGAACCCGTCCGGAGTTATTATCACGCCGGAACCGGAACCTTCCTTTTTCCCGGTTGTGCGGATATAAACAACGGCAGGGCCAATGGTGTCCACCACATTGATAACGGCCCGGGAGTAGGCGTCGAGAAGATTCTGGGCATCGTCGTTCACCTTGGGTGTGTTGTCCGCCTCCAGAGACTTCGTATTCGAAAACCCATCCTGTGTGTCCAGTTCGTTCAGCAAAAATTCTAGCATATCCTTCCTTCCAAAAGTGCAGCCGGTACGGCACGCATGAAAATCACGCCTGCAGAGCCTGGCCAAAATTTACTAAAAAAGAAAGGAATCGTCAGGATTTTTTCGGCGAATAATTTTATCGTTCCATCTGCGGGATCCGGTTCTTCAAGGCTTCCGTTTTAAAAGCCTCTGCCTACATCGGCGCAGGCGCTAATGTATTTGTCGAACTCGATCCAGCTTACGGGAAGGACAGCAGGGGGCCGGGAACCCGGTTCGTAGGAAAACGGCTGATCGGGAAGGCGCAAGGACTCTATTTTGTTCCACGCGAGCTCGGTCTCTTCCGCGCTTACAAACAGGGTGTGGTCGCCCTTGAGAGCGTCCAGGAGCAGCTTCTGGTAGGCTTCGGGAATTTCGCCGTCGAAGGATTTTCTGTAGCAGAACTCCATGCTGGTTTCGGTTATGAGCATATCGCTTCCCGGCTTTTTACTGGAAAGGTCGAGGAGAATTCCCGCTTCCGGCTGAACCTTGAAGATAATCTGATTGGGCTTGAGCTGCCCGGTCTCATTGAACAGAAGTTTAGGCACGGGGTGAAACCTGACGCCGATTTCCGTTCCGCTTCTGTGAAGGGCTTTTCCCACCCGGATATGAATCGGCATGCCTGTCCAGCGGAAATTATTGATAGTCGCCCTCAATTCGGCGAATGTTTCAGTGGTTGAATCCGGGGGAATGCCGCTTTCCCGGCGGTAACCGCTGTACTGGCCGGTTGCACATTCTTCGAATTGGAGGGACTTGAGCAGGTTTATTTTCTGTGTCCGGATATCCTCCGGTTTGAGAGTAATGGGCGCCTCCATGGTGAGCAGGAGAAGGAGCTGCAGAAGGTGGTTCTGGACCATGTCCTTGACAATACCCACCTCATCGAAATATCTTCCCCTCTCCACCACACCGATTTCCTCGAGCGCATTAATCTGAATTGACTCGATATGCCTGCTGTTCCAAACCGGGTAAAAAAGGTTATTCGCAAATCGGAACACGAGAATGTTCTGTACCACTTCCTTGGCCAGATAGTGGTCGATGCGGAAAATGCTTTCTTCGCCGAAGAGCTCCTCGAGTTTCCGGTTAAGCTCCCTGGCCGAGGAATGGTCCCTGCCGAAGGGTTTTTCGATGATGAGCCTTACGTTTTCCCTGAAACCCTCATTGTGGACGGCTATGGCGGAATCGAGGTAGGTTCCCGGAGGGAGGGAAAAAAATATGATGATCTGCCTGAACTGACCCTTTCCATCAAGGAATTTTTTAAGACCCGCTATATGCTGGTGATAGAAAAGCCGCACGGTGCATTCAGGGGGCAGCTTGAACCGGTCTCTGAATTCATCGTCGGAAAATGGCGTTCTGCCGGAGCCGACGATGAGGCATTCGCCGCTTATCTGATTCTGTTCGTATAGGGTGCGCAGAGCGGGCATAAGCTTGCGCTGGGCCAGATCGCCCGAGGCGCCGAGAATGATAATTGCCGAGTCCTCAACCAACTAGGCCCTTCCTTCCGGATATACATTACCTGATAATATTGATATAGTCAATTTTATATGAAACAGGAGATTAATACCTTTCTCAGCCTGGAAGACGCGGCAAAAGAGGCATCTGCCTGGATCCTGGCCCGGCTGCGGGCGGCGCTTGTAGCGCGGACTGCCTGTTCCCTGGTGCTCTCCGGCGGCAGTTCCCCGAAGGCCCTGTACCGGAGTCTTGCCCGGGAGTATGCTGACGACCCGGTATGGAGGAAGGTGTGTTTTTTCTGGGGAGATGAGCGTCTCGTGCCTCCGGAGGACAAAAGAAGCAATTACGGTATGGCCTTGCGGGTTCTGCTTGAGCCCCTCGGTATTCCGGAAAACCGGATTTTCAGGATTCCCGCCGAACTGCCCGGGAAAAATTCCGCGGAAGCCTACGCCCGGACCGTGGGAAACTGGCTTTCAGCGAACGGGGCCGGAGGCTTCGATGTTACGATTCTGGGCCTGGGCGGCGACGGGCATACGGCCTCGCTTTTCCCGGACTCTCCGGCCCTGGCGGATGATTTCTACAGCGGAGGGGACCCGCTCGTCATACCGGTTCCGGCACCTGTCATGGAACCGAGGGTGCCGAGGGTAACCATGACTCTTCCTCTTCTTCGCCGCTCCGCCAGCCTCGTTTTTTTCGTGGCGGGCGGCATGGGCGGGGGAAAAAAAAGCATTCTGGACCGGTGCAGGGCATCGGGATTCAGACCGACGGCGGATATTCCCGCGACCCTGGCGGTCCGGGACCGGAGCGCCGCCTGGTTTATCTGCGGGGAGGAAGCGTGACACTGCAGCTGATAGGAACAAAGAACAATCAGGAGACCCGTAAAGCGGAACGGTTTCTCAAGGAGAGAGGCCTTGCCTACCAGTTTGTCGATCTGGGACAAAGAGCCCTTTCGAGAGGCGAGCTGGAAAGTGTCGCACGTCACGCGGGTCTTTCAAATATAATGGATACGGAAAGCAGGGAATATACCTCCCGGGG
>SPDA01000038.1 GCA_004525155.1 Spirochaetales bacterium | reverse complement strand
TGCGGAAAAACAGGGGCTTCCGGAACTGCTGCGTCTCAAAACAGCGGATAACCGGGAATATTTCATCCACAAGGAAGTGTATATACCCCTTACCATTAAAAAAGTTGAAGATGCGTCCTTCCGTTTCAGAAAACAATACATCGATGAGTGGTCCGTGGAAATGAAGCAGTTCCGGAAGCCCCCTCAGGCAAAGGATGACCGGACCTTCCAGCGGGATCTGGAGGAAAAACTGCCGAAGGATGATCAGATTCTGGCAAGCCTGCTGAGGTTTGACCTGTTGTTTTTATTGAAGGAGGAGGCGACCCTCAAGTACGAAACGTCTCAGGAGATTTCCCGTTATTTTCAGAAGGACGGCAAGGGCCTCGTGTCGCTGCCGGAAATTTTCAGGCTGAAGCGGGAGGAACTGCTAAGTTACGCCAAAACCCTGCTTCCCGTCTGGCAGACCATCCCTTTCCTAAGCGGTCTTATTGTCCTGCTGAAAAAACTTTTCCGGGGCAGAAGAGGCAGGGGCGGTCAAAAGGCAAATACTCCGGTTTCGGAATCGGGTGTTGCCTACAAGCGTTTCGGATCTGCGGATTCCTCCGGCGCCGGTTCCGCCGGCAGCTTCGGTCCGGACGATAAGTCCGAGGCCGGTATTGCCGGAGGAGGAGCCGGCCACGGTGCCGGCGGGTTCGAATCCCCGGCCCGGTCAAAAACCGCTAAAGCCCAGCTTGCGGCTTACCGTGAGGCCATAAACAGTCTCAAGGTGCATTTTGTCGGCGAGAAGAAAACGCTGGATGCTTCCATAAAGGAATTATCCGACAAGTGGAACCCTCTGTACGACCCGCAGGCGCGGAAAAACCTGGTGGAAGACGTCAATTCCATGGCCCGGGATTTCGTGCGCGGCATCAAGCGGCGGGCGATTTCAAGGCCGCCGGACATCGAAGGCATCCGTCTCATGGCGGAAAGGCTTTCAGCCAACGAGGCTTTTCTGAAAATCAAACGGAAGGAATTTTTCAAACAGTATCTGGAAGTGTACATAATCAAGCTGCTCGGCAAAGTCTAGGAAGGTCCCGGGTCCATTCCACTTCATTGACGAAGAAGATGTAATGCTATAATCTCATTTGGTGAAAATGGGTAAAAACGTGGCGAGACCGAGGGGCAGGATTGCATTAATCCTGTTGCCGGTGCTGGTATATTTGTTTCTTTTATCCCCGGTCTTTAATTCGGAACTGGTTTTTACCCCTGCCTGGGCGGTAAAGGTCGATGAGGCGCCTGTTCAGAACGGGGGTGATTCATCCCTTACCCTTAAAAAGGAAGTAAAGGACCTTATCCCTTTCAAGCTGGACCGTATATTCGGATATATCAGTCCTGACGGGACTTTGCAGTTCCGGGACACGGTTTTATACAACACTCTTGTCAACAATTACGGTTTTATAAATTATTCAAACGTTTCTGAAAATCTCGTCCTGCGTAATCCGGACGGCTCGATTCTCTCGTCTTTCCGCACCTCCGGCTATCCTGTTATCCTCGAGGGAAACAGGGTCATTGTCATCGATACTTCCAGGAGCAGTTTGAAGGAACTGGATTTCTCCGGTACCGAAAAATGGAAGAGGGATTTTCCGATAATCATTACCAGCATCGGCGGAAACGGATCCCTCCTCTTTGTCGGAAGGGCGGACGGCAACGCGGAGCTTCTCGATGGAAACGGGGCGCTTGTGTATCAGTGGAAAACCGAAGGCACCCGGATAAGCATAGTGTACGCCTGCGCCGTATCCGAATCCGGAAATTATCTTGCGGTCATCGCCGGTATCGACCCGCAGAAGCTTGTGCTGCTCGAAAAAAAAGATGCCGCGTACCGTCCCGTGATGACGCAGATACTGGACAGCAGTTTCCGCAGGGCGGTGAACCTGCAATTCTCCGGCGCAGACAGGTATCTTTTCTTTGAAGACAGTGAAAAGCTTTGGTGTTATGACCTGGAAAAAAAGCAGGAGTTCAGCCAGGTTGCCGGTGTCAGGTCACTCCAGGTTCTCGAGGACCCGCAGAATCCGCTGTTTTTCCATATCTACAGCATTCCCGAGCACAGGGTTTTTCAGATATTTTCCAGGACAGGCTACACCCTGACGCAGATGATCATAGACGAAACCAGTTTTCTCGATGTCCTGCCCGGAACGCTGTACCTCGGCGAGGGCGGCACACTGATGCGTCTAAATATAGGACACAATTAAATGAGATACCGGGCGGCACTTTTCTGCTTTCTGCTTTTCCCGCTGGCGACGGTGTATCCGGTCGATTGGCCGGTAAAGGACCGGGTCCTGACAGCGACCTTCGGCGAAAGCAGAAATGATCATTTTCACAATGGTATCGATTTGGGCGGCGGTGAACAGTCCGTCTTCCCCGTGCAGGAAGGCGAAATCATTTTTTATCAGGAAGAAGATGAAAACGAATTCGACCTTCCCGCCGGGCTGGGAAGTTTCGCGCTTATCGAGAGCCGGGGAGGGATTCTTTCCCTGTACGGCCATCTCAAGAAAGGGAGCCTGGAAAAAACGAAGACGGAGGTCGGGAGGACCGATATTCTCGCCGTCACCGGCGATACCGGCTACTCTTTCGGCAAACATCTTCATCTTGCCATCTACGACAGGGAGCTTATGCAGACAGTCAATCCGCTCCTCGGTCTTCCTTCCCTGGCGGATACAAAGAAACCCGTCATCAAGGACATTTTTCTTGCCCAGGGCGATGAATTGGTGAAACTGCAGAATTTGATGTCAGTAAAATCCGGACTCTATTCCCTGGTCATGGAAGTCTATGACCTGTCGGAATACGTGACCTATTTCTGTCCCATGGCGCCCTACAGCATAGTGGTTTTCGCGCAGGGGGAGGAGGTCATGTCCGTCGTTTTCGATGCCCTCGCGGTGCGGGATTCCGGAACGGTACTTGTTAACAAGGGTACCGAGTTTTCCTTGGAAGGGCTGTACCTTTCCGGCTGGCAGGTACAGACCGCCCCCATGAACCTCAAAACGGGCAGGATACAGCTGGAGATTATGGTTCGGGACATTGCAGGGAACGAAGCCATTCGGCAATACGATGTTCTCGCAGCCGATTAAGACGATACCGGTCCGCAGATATGAAAACCTATTCTTCAGAACAGGGAATGGATGAAATTAAACAGGAAGTCCCCTGTAATCTCTGCGGGAGCGGGCAATACAAACCCCGTCTTTTGTGTAACGGTTTCACCTTTGTGGAATGTCTCCGCTGCGGTCTCGTATATCAGAACCCGAGGCCCCGGGACGAAGATGTCCTTTCCCGTTACGGCAATGATTATTTCACGTACGAGTATGAAAACGAGGCGAATTTTTTCGGCCTCATGCTTCTCGGGCTTAACGATGTTGATTTCAGCGGAATAGAGGCGGAAATTCTGTCTTCGCCGGATCGGCGTAAAAAATTTCTGGATATCGGCTGCGCAACAGGCAGACTTCTGGAACATGTCCGAGGCAGGGGCTGGCAGGAACAGGGTGCCGAAGTATGCAGGGAGTCCGTTGAATATGGATGGAGCCGCCGAAATGTCAGGATTTTTCACGGCACACTGGAAGAGGCTGCTTTCCCGGACGCGGAATTCTCTGTTGTCCACGGGTCCCATGTAATCGAGCATGTGCTCAACCCGGCGGCTTTCGTGAGGGAAATCTTCAGAATTCTCGAACCCGGCGGCTACGCACTCATCACGACACCGAATGTGGAAGGCTGGCAGGCCCGGCTGTTCCGGAACTCCTGGCGTTCCGCCATAGGGGACCACATGTTTCTGTTTTCCAAAGCCGCCCTGGGCTCGCTGTTTTCCAATACGGGATTTGTGACACAGAAGATAAAAACCTGGGGCGGGCTTGCGGCAGGCCGGGGACCGAAACCCCTGAAGCGGCTGATGGACAAATCCGCAAAAGTCCTGGGTACAGGCGATGTCATGATGTTCCGTTGTCTGAAACCTGCCGGTCCCTGAAGGCGCACCTTCCGGAGGCTGTGCGGCGGGATCCGAAAAAAAATAAGTTTTCGGACGTCTCTTTATTTAAGTAAAACCTGTTTAAGATCTTCCACAGCTATACCCATGGCGTCTCCCAGTTTTATCAGATAGCGTATTTTCTTGAGTGTTTCCGGATTTCCCTCCTCCAGGGACTTTCCGTATTCCTCCGCGTGTCCGTCGAGAAGCGGAAAAAGAATGTTCTGGGAAATGGTAAGGTCCGGTTCAATGCCGCCGGAACGTACGATTGTCAGTAGCCTAACCAAATCCGCGGCTTTATCGCTGCACGCGTCTTTGGCGATTATGTCCATGAGAAGGGTAAGGCAGTGAGTCATGCTGCGCTGTATCGATTCCCTGTCTATGTCCAGATTGAAGAGGGAGACGATTGTCAGCAGGTTATCCAGCTTTTCCATATGTTCAGGCTCGAGGAGGCTGCCGGGAGTGCTTAAAAGGTGCCTAAGAAGTGTGTTTACGGCAAGTTCGGACGCTTTCAGTATGAGTTTATCCGGTTCGGCGTTGAGTTTCTTTGTAAAGCCGAGAACCTTATTCAATTCTGCAAAGATTTCCACCCCGTAGGAAGCGGCATGCTTTCTTGCGGTTTCGGCGAAGGTATTGACGCAGGTTTGTATGATGGTTTCCGGAAGCTCGTCAATATCCACGGAAAAGGACCTTCCCGTTACAAGGTCCGTAAGGAGGAGATCCAGGCCTTCCTCTTTTTCCTCAAGCCCGAAGGAAAATGAGCCGGCCATGAGAATCGTGGAATCCTCCACCTCCAGGGTTCCTTTACACCGGAAGGGAGGCTGGCCGGATTCTTTCTCCGCAATATCGAGTGACTTCTGCCGGTAAAATCCGTGGGACTGGTTTTTAAGGCCGTTGCCCAGGCAGGATGAAATTGAAAATACCGCCGCCGGGTAGCTTAGATCCTTTCTGTCCGGCATTATCAGGCGCTGAAAAATATTTCTTCCCGTGCCCATCTCCGATATATTGCTTTTCGCCCTGTTGAATTCACCGAGGAGGAGTTCCAGAAGAGGCTCCCTGCAGAAGGGCTGATAGTACTCCAGGGTTTTAAGTGCGTACCGCATGTTCTGCATGGGTTCCAAGCCCGACAGCTCGGCAAAAAACCAGCCGCAGGAAGTGAACATGTACATTGCGAATTTCTGGCCTTCCAGAAGGCTTAAGAATCTGGTTACCGCCGCGGAATCCGCGTCCGGCGGGAGAAAGGAAGCTGCAAAATCCCGCGGCTTTTTTTCTGCGTTTAGAACCTCGATGTAGCGGTTCCTTATTTCGAGGGGATCCTCCGCAGCGCACAGCGTTTTCATTTCCCGGCTGTAGGCCTCCATGCAGACGTCCCTGAGCGCCCGTAATCCCCGCCTTACAGGGGTACGCCATTCCTGGCTCCAGCCTTCCATGCCGCCGGTGGAGCAGCCGCAGTTTTTATACCAGCGGGAGACGCCGTGAAAGCAGCTCCAGGATGTACCGAGCTGCCCTTCGCCTTCCTTGAGTTTGACGATTTCCCGGGGCGGGTGCTTTTCCAGGTAATGCCCGAAATTCGAGAATTCCAGATCCTTTGAGTTCCGGACGAGACTGGTCAGGGCGGCAATGCACATGTCGCCGAAGGGTTCATGGTGACCGTAGATTTCCCCGTCCGTTGCCACGGCGATAAGGTTTCCCTTTGCATTTGTTTTGTGGTAGGTCAGGAGAGTACGGTAGAGGTTTTCCGCGTTATGCAGATAATGATCGAAGGATATGCCCTGGGCCAGGAAATTGTTGTAAAAAAAGACCGCCAGGGAACCTTTCCGCCTTTCGATTCTGTAAGCCCTGTTGGAGGCTATGGGGGAACCATTCAGAGGTTTCCAGTTTTTAGAACCCGCGGGACTAAAGGATTCGGCCTGCCAGGGGCTTAAAATTATATAGGCAAGCCCTGCTTCGATGAGCAGGTCGATAACTTCTCCGCTGACAGCGGTTTCCGGCAGCCACATGCCTTCGCTTTGCCTTCCGAAGTGATGCTTGAAATTTTCCAGCCCCCAGAATATCTGCGTTTTTCTGTCTTCCGGAGTGTCCAGGGGCAGTATGCTGTGATTGTAGGATTGGGCCACGGCATTGCCGTGCCCGCCGAATTTTTTCATGCTCAAGGCGTCCGCCTCGAGAATTTTCTGGTGAACGTTATGCGCATGGCGTTCAAGCCAGTCAAGCAGGGTAGGCCCTATGTTGAATGACAGATAGCTGTAATTATTGACAATATCCGATATTCTCCCCTGCGGATCCAGGACCCTGGAGGCTGCATTGGCGCCGTAACATTCCTTGGTTATGCGCCTGTTCCAGTCATGAAAAGGAGCAGCACTTTCCTGGAGGGGAATAAGCCCCGTCCATGGATCCTCCCGCGGGGGCTGGTAAAAATGACCATGGATGATTAAACTGCTCTTCATGGTAGCATAGTGTGATTTTTTGTAATATTTGTAAAGCATGAGAGCGCTGTTGACAGATGCGGATAATTTATCTAGTATGCAGACAAAGGGGCGGCTATTTCGCATGACGGAAGATCGAATAAAGTCATTATCGAATAAGGACCTTAAGGAACTGGCGCTCAAGGTAGGCGTCAAAAACCCGCAAATTTATACGCGGGAAGCGCTTCTTGACCTTGTGCTCGAGGCAATTGAAGAGGACCAGACCGAAAGGGAGCTGTTCAACAATTCCGCCATCCGGGTGGAAGAAAAGAAATTCGATATTACGCGTTCGGAGGAAGGCGTACCGGCCGGCGATAACTCTTTTGAATTGCCGGAACGCTATAACGAAACAAAGATTGCCCTTCTCTTGAGGGATCCCCAATGGGCCTTCGCATTTTGGGAAATTCAGGATTCCCTCCTGGCGGTGTACAAACGGAAACCGGGTCTTGAAAAAACCTTTCTGCGGGTGTATGAACTAAGCCCGAATGATATAATGATGAAGGTCCTGGATTTCTTTGATATTCCGGTCAAGCTCACCGATTCGCACTGGTATCTGAATCTCCCGAGGCCGGGAAGGACGTACTATATCGAACTTATAGCGCTGGCGCAGGGTACCGAAAAGGTCCTGTGCAGGTCAAATTCCATCAGCAGCCCGCGGAAGACCATCCTCGATGCGGTGCATGATGCTAAAAACACCTCCAGTCTGGATAATATGATGGCGCTCTATGGTTTCTACACAGGCGAGGAGTTCTCCATCAATAACGCCATTCCTCAACGAATTCTGTCCATGATGGACGCCGCGAAACTGAACTGGCCTGAATAGGAGTTTTTCCCTGTGAGTAAAGGATATATCGCATTTGTGCTCCATGCCCATCTGCCTTTCGTGCGGCACCCTGAGTACGAGTATTTTCTGGAAGAAAACTGGCTCTACGAAGCCATCTCCGAAACATACCTCCCCCTGCTCAGGGTTTTCAGGACCCTGGACGAAGAGCAGGTTCCCTATAAGCTGACTATGTCGATTTCGCCGACCCTCGCTTCCATGCTCTCTGATGAGCTTCTTCAGAACCGGTACCTGCGGCACCTCAAGCGGCTCATTCAGCTGGCGGAGTCGGAATGTGAAAGGACCGCGAATGATATACATTTTTCACCGGTCGCCCGCATGTACCGGGATCTTTTCACGCTTAATCTTAAGGAATTTACGGAAGTCTACAGAAAAAACATACTCCGGGGGTTCAAGGAATTGAGCAAGAAGGGGCGCATAGAGCTTATAACCTCCGCGGCTACACACAGCTACCTTCCCCTGTATGAAAAATATCCTGAAGCGATCTTTGCACAGCTCCAGACCGCGGTAATGACACACGCCAGGACCTTCTGCGAAGAACCCGCGGGGTTCTGGGTGCCTGAGTGCGCCTATTCCCCAGGGCTTGAAAAGCATCTGAAAATCTTCAATTTTAAGTATTTTTTCACTGCTGCCCACGGTGTGCTTTTCGCAGAAGAAAAACCTAAATACGGCGTATATGCGCCCATTTACTGTCCCAATGGTGTTGCAGCTTTCGGCAGAGACCTTGCATCCTCCCATGCGGTATGGTCTTCCGAAGAGGGGTATCCGGGCGATTTCTCTTACAGGGATTTTTACCGGGACCTGGGTTACGACCTGCCCCTGGATTACATCGGTCCGTATATTCATGAAAACAACATCCGTATTAATACGGGATTTAAATATTATGCCATAACCGGCAAGACAGATGTAAAACAGCCCTATAACATCGAAGATGCGGGAAAAAAGGCTGAAGAGCATGCAGATAATTTTATCTATAACAGGTTGAAGCAGGTTTCGAAACTGGCGCCTCTTATGGACCGGCCGCCATTAATCGTCAGCCCCTACGATGCGGAGCTGTTCGGCCACTGGTGGTTCGAGGGCCCCCTCTGGTTCGAGTATGTTCTCCGCAAGCTGAATGATGTATCCGGCGACCTCACCATGGTAACGGCCAGTGAATACCTGTCCCTTTATCCTGATAACCAGAAAACGCTGCCCTGCTACTCGAGCTGGGGAAACAAGGGGTATTCCGAAGTTTGGCTCAACGCGAGCAATGACTGGATTTACCGCCATACACACAAGGCGATTGAGCGGATGGTGGAACTGGTTCATCGTTTCCCGGATGAAAAAGGCCTCAAGAAGCGCGCCCTTAACCAGGCTGCCCGGGAGGTCCTTTTAAGCCAGGCTTCCGACTGGCCATTTATCATGAAAACGGGGACAACCGTTCCCTATGCGGTGAAACGGGTCAAGGAACATGTGCTCAATTTTACCCGTATTTACGAAGAACTCTGTAAAAACAGCATCAATACTGAATGGCTTACTTCGGTGGAGAAAAGAAACAATATATTTCCCGATATCGACTACAATGTTTTCAAGTCCGAGTCCGGTCTCGTTTCCCAGGCTTTCGCGGGATCCTGAACCGGCTTACCAATCGTTCGGATCATCAGGAGCGACCACTGCGTAGGAACCGCTCTGACGAGGAGCGGCCATCATCGTTTTCACTGCGGCCTTCCATTCCTTGTAATGGGGTGTCAGTTTATGATCCTCCGTTGCCTTTTCTGAACGGTATACTTCGACAAGTTTGAATTCGCCGGATTTCTCCTGGTTTATCAGCACGTCAAACCTGAGCACGCCCGGTTCCTTTATCGAGTTATTCCTGTTTTTAATAATCGCTTTTTTGAATTCCTCTATGCATTCGGGTTTCACGAATACGTTGATGCAACGGACGATCATGGTAACCCCCAGTGGAAAAAGAATAAGCGTATGCCGGATAAAGATCAAGAGGAGGGTGCAGAGCACGGGAATAATGGTTCAGTTCAGCCGGCCGCGGATAATAAAACCGGTCTTGAGGGGTTTGTCCGTTTTTAGGAAGTGTCTTTTTCCGTGCAGCGCCTTGTCAGTTTCTTCCATTTTCTCGTTAAATATGACGAAGCCGGAATCATCGATGAACGGCACGTGGGGACCGATATACTGTATACTGCGGTTTTTTGAAAAACTGTTGCGCACGTCGATTTCCGCAAGGCCCTCCGCGGTTACGCCCAGAACCGTGCCCAGGAGCCTGTATTCCTGCAGGTAGGACTCCCTTGTCGGCGTCTCTATTTCGCGGGAATCGAAATAGAAACCCGTGGAATATTCGCGGTGGCTTATGTTGTGGAGCTCATTTTTATAGTCTTCAAGGCCGGGAGGTTCCCGGCCATCAAGCGCATCCAGGGCTTTCCGGTAAGCCCTCGCTACAACGGCGGTGTAGTAAACCGATTTCATCCGGCCCTCGATTTTGACCGCGTGCACGCC
>SPDA01000413.1 GCA_004525155.1 Spirochaetales bacterium | reverse complement strand
GGCGATCTGAAGGCCGCCGGATTCATATTTGAAAATGCGGAGGTGGTGCCCTTTTATGAGGGGTATAACGAGATGGCCGGATACGCGGGAAGCAGGGGTGTGGTTACCGCTTTTCATTCCTTCGGCGCTTCGCCGATGCATTTCATCCTCCGAAAGCTGATGGGACTTGCGGATTTCTATTACACCCTTACCGACTGCAGGGAAGAAATGCTTGCGTTTGCCCGGAAAGTGGCGGTCTTTTATGATGCTTCTTTCAGGGCTGCGGCGGACAGCCCCGCGGAAATTATCATGTCCGGAACAAATTTCAATACCATCATAACCCCGCCGTATTTTTTTGAAGAATTTATCCGGGAAGACATGAAGAGCAGGGCGGTTTACCTTGAACAGAAGGGCAAGCTGCTGGCTGCCCATCCGGACGGAGAGAACACCGGTCTGCTGGAATTATACAGAAAAAGCGGCATGCATATCGCAGACTCCATCTGCCCTTCTCCCATGACAAGGCTTTCCCTGAAGGAAATAAGGGAGGTGTTAGGCGGGGATATCGCGATTTTCGGAGGGCTCCCGTCGATCTGTGTTCTGAAAAATTCCATGAACGACGGGGTGTTCAGGAAACTGGTCGACGATTCCCTCGAAAGCCTGGGCAGCGGCCGCAGGGTGGTGCTCAGCGTAAGCGATACCACGCCCCCCGATGCGGATCTGGAAAGAGTTGCATACATCGCCGCGAAAGCTCAGGAATTCGGCCCTGTTGGATAATTCTGCGGAACCCGAAAAGCATGCCCGCCGCCGGAGGAAACCTTACGCGGCTTCCAGTTCGGCGGCGGGTGCTGCCGTTGGTGTTTCCGCCTGTCAGCTTACAGGCAGAGATTATAGACGGATATGATGACGTCCCGGGTGTAGTCCTTGAGTCCCCATAAACCGCAGAGAACCAGGGCGTTGTCCGCAATCTTCGGTATGTCTTCCTTCGGTATGCCGGCATCCTTGAAGCTTACAGGCGATCCGATTTTTTTAAACCATTTTTTAAGCGCTGCAATACCCGCCTCGGCATCCGCCTTTGCGTCTCCAGTGTTGATACCGAGGACATTGCGGGCGAATTTGGCTATCTGCTTGTTGCCTTTGGAAAGGGCGTACTTCATCCAGGCCGGTATGACGATGGAGAGCCCGGCACCGTGGGCCACGTCGTACATTGCACTCAAGGAGTGTTCGAGGGCGTGACTGGGAACCGTGGCCCCCGCGAGCCCCGCGGTAGAAAGGCCGTTCCATGCCAGCGTGGCCGCCCACATGAAGGTTTCCCGGGCTTCGTAGTTTTTCGGGTCCTTTTTCAGTTTGTCTCCGCACTGGATAATGGTTTTTGCCAGGCCTTCCACGTAACCCTCGTGAAGCGGCGCCCATTTCATGCTGTGGGTGAAATATCCTTCGAACAGGTGGGAAAGGGCATCCACTACGGAATAGGCCGTATAATCCGGAGGAATACTCAAGGTGGTCGCCGGATCGAGAATGGACACCCGGGGATTGACCAGGGAGGTCATAAAGGAAGCCTTGAGCAGGGTTTGCTCGTTGGTAAGCACCGTGCCGCCGTTCATTTCCGTACCGGTAGCGGGAATGGTGAGCACTGCGAGAATCGGCAGGGCTTTTGTCGGCTTTGCCTTTCCGTTGTATAAATCCCAGACATCACCTTTGTAATAGTACCCCGCGGCTATGCCCTTGGCTTCATCGATGACGCTGCCGCCGCCGGCCGCGAGAATAAAGTCTACCTTTTCCTTTTTGGCCAGAGCTATCGCCTCTTTGCAGTGGGAAAGAACCGGGTTCGATTTAACGCCGGGAAAATCGACATACTGGATACCCTGTTTCTTGAGCTGGGAAGTAATCCTACCGTACAGGCCGGATGATTTCAGACTGGACCTGCCGTAAAGCAGCAGCGCCTTTTTGCCGAGCGCAGATGCTTCCGCTCCTGTTTTTTCGACGGCATCCCTGCCGAAGACAATTTTTGTGGGGTTGTAAAATGTAAATGTATTCATGGAAATAATATACTGGTTATATGCGTCCGCGTCCAGAATTTAAATAACTATTGATAGGGCTGAACGGTACCGGTCGGGCACACATTGAAAAGCAAATGCATCGCCGGGTAAAATCAGTGCCCGCCGCCTGAGAGCATCTCGCCGGCGTGCCCGAGGATGGGCAGCACTGTTTTTGCACACAGCCTGACGGCCTTTACGGAACCGGGAAAGTTGATGACGATGGTGTTTCCTTTCAGGCCGGCTGTTCCCCGGGAAAGCATGGCCTGGGGCGTTTCCCTGTAGGATTCGGCGCGGAGAGTTTCGGCTATACCGGGCAGTTCCATGCGGCACCATTCCCTGGTTGCCTCCGGGGTTATGTCCCTGGGACCGATGCCCGTGCCGCCGGTGGTGATGATGAAGCCTGCATCCGCCGAATCTTCAAAGGCGGCTAGAATCCGGGTACGCTCGTCGGGAACGACTGTAATGGAGATTTCCGCATCGGGATATGCTTCCCTGATGATGCGCGCAATCTCGGGACCGGACTCGTCGGCATACACGCCCCTGGAGGCCCTGTCAGATATCGTAATAACCTTCACTTTCAACGCTTATCTCCCCTCCCTGATCGACTGTCGCGAATATACCGCGCCTCGGCATGACACAGTCCCCCACTGCGGCGTAAATGGCGCAGCGGTCGTGGCACTCCTTGCCCTTCTGCGTAACCGTAAGCACCGCGCCGCCGATACGAAGTTTCGCGCCGACCGGCAGGCTTGCGAGATCCGCGCCCAGGGTGGTTATGTTTTCCGCGAAATCACCGTACCCGAGGTCGATGCCTTTGCCCCTCATGGTATCGATGTCCTCCCTGGCCAGGAGAGACACCTGCCGGTGCCAGTCTCCCGCGTGGGCGTCGCCCTCAATGCCGTGTCCTGCCACCAGCATTGCCTTTTCCACCGGTTTCTTCTGCTCCCCCTTGTTCCGGGAAATATTTATTGAACATATGGAAAATGATTTCATGCTTACCTGGGTTCCTTTGTTTTTTCTATGAGGCTTATTTCCCCGATGACCATGGTCTTGTCCACGGCCTTGCACATGTCGTAGATAGTGAGCGCGGCCAGTACCGTTCCGGTAAGGGCTTCCATCTCGATGCCCGTCTTGTCCGTGCACACGGCGGTGCAGGTTATGTCGATGCCTCCGTCCCCGGGAAAAAGGTCCACGTGCACCGCGTCTATGGCTATGTTGTGGCACAGGGGTATGAGGT
>SPDA01000396.1 GCA_004525155.1 Spirochaetales bacterium | reverse complement strand
GGTTATACTGCTCACAATACTTAGTAAGTGCCTTTAATTAGTCATTCATTTTCCATAATTTAGAAATTGAAGGAGGAGCCAAACAATGGCAAAGACCATGGAAGAGCTGTATCAGGAGCGGATGACGCGGTATTCAAAAGCTATGAAGCTTGAAAAACCGGATAAAGTCCCTTTCCGGCCTTTTGCGGCAGAACTTGCGGGCAAAATTGCCGGGTATAACTCACAGGAAGTGACCCACGACGTGGATAAGGCCCTGGATGCAGTTATAAAGATGTGTAAAAAAGTGGAAGGTATCGATGCGACGGTATCCAACATGGTATACGTGTGGACGGGCTTAACCGAATCCTACGGTACCAGGTACCTACGGATTCCCGGCATCGACCTGGAGGTGGATGAGTCCTTCCAGTACATGGAACCCAGGACGGAGGAAACCGCATTCATGAAAGCCGACGAATACGATCGGTTTATCGAAAACCCGACGGAATTCGTCGCGAATGTCTGGATGCCGAGAATTTCGAAATACATCAAGATGCCGGGAGAACCCAACACCATGGCAAACAACATGGCCTGGCTCCGCGGCGGAATAGCCATGATGATGTACGGCGGTAAAATAGGCGCCAGTGTTCAGAAAATGCGGGATGAAGCGGGCGTTGTATCCTGTCTCGACGGCGCGCTGAAGGCCCCTTTCGATATTCTCGCCGACAAATTCCGCGGCTTCCGGGGCGTCGCCTACGATATCCGGAGGCAGCCTGACAAAGTGCTAAAGGCAACGGAAGCCGTAGCCCCCCACATGCTCTGGAACGCATTGGGAGGAGCGAATGCCGACAAACGTATTCCGGTAAGCCACTGGATGCACCGCGGCGCCACCGGGTTCTTCTCCAATGAAATTTTCGAAAAATTTTACTGGCCGAGCCTTAAAATGGTTACCGAGAAAATATGGGAAACCGGGCGCCAGACCATCTATTACGCTGAAGGCAAATGGAGTAAAAACCTGAAATACTTCCGGGAACTGCCGGACAAGAGCATCATTTTCCACTGCGACAAGGACGACATCTACGAAGTGCATAAAGTCCTGGGCGACAAATTCTGCATAAGCGGCGGCGTGCCCAATCATCTGCTCGCCTTCGGGGAACCGGAAGACGTCCGCAGGCACGTGAAAAAGATCATACAGGATCTCGGCAGGAACGGGGGCTTCATCCTTGACGCGGAAGCCATCATGCAGCAGGATGTCAAAGTGGAAAATTTCATCGCCATGGCGCAGGCCTGTACCGAATACGGCGTGCTGTAATATAACAGGAGGATAGGATTATGTTAGACCCGAAGAACGTAACTGGCGTGACAATGCCCTGGGAAGAAAAGAAAAAAGAATACCCTGTTATAAAGGGTGATGAAGAAACAGTTAAAAACTGGTGGGAACAAATAGACGGCGTCGCTTGCGCATTCCTCTGGTTTGTCGTCACAGCAATGTAGTATTCAGGAGGTATACCTTAAATGGATTTGAATAACATTACCCATAGCCTTATCGAACTCGAGGAAGATAAGGTATATGAAGAAGTTGATAAAGCGATTGAGGCCGGTTCTTCCGGAAACGATATCCTGAAAGCCTGTCAGGCGGGGATGGCGGAAATCGGAAACATGTACAAGCGTGAAGAAGCGTTTATCGCGGACATGATGTACGCAGGCGAGATTTTACGCAACATCATGAACAAGATAAAACCCCTTCTCGAGAAAGAGGGAGGCAAGAGGGAAGTCCTCGGCAAAGTGATAATCGGAACGGTGAAAGGAGATATTCACGACCTCGGCAAGGATGTCGTTATAATCGCTCTCGAAGGCAACGGTTTCGAGGTCCTGGACCTCGGTGTGGACGTGGAACCGGAGAAATTCGTCGAAGCCATCAGGTCCAACAAGGACGCCAAAGTAGTCGGCATGAGCGTGTTTCTGACGTCCGCTTTCATTTCCACATCAAAAACGGTCGCCGCCATCAAGGAGGCGGGCTTGCGGAACAATGTCCGCATTATGGTCGGAGGGGCCCCCGTTACGGATGTGGTGGCGAAGGAAACCGGCTGCGATTATTTCGCGGAAAGCGCGTCCGCCGGCGTCACGTACACAAAAACCGTGTACGGTAAGTGACGGGAAATCCGCTTTACTGAATTTATTCTTTCACAGGCACCAGCCGGCTCTGCTCCTTCCATAGGGAGAGCCGGCTGGCTGATTTAAACTGACCCGATTCGCTGCGTCAGGTGATAACCCTTTGGCAGTTTGCATACCAACGAAGAGGCCGAGAATGAAGCTAATAGGCGAGAAGATTAATGGAACGCTCCTTCCCGTCCGCAGGGCAATCGAGAACAGGGACAGCAGGTTCATCAGAGAACTTGCGAAACTCCAGGCAGAAGCGGGAGCGGACTGGCTGGACGTAAACGCCGGCACTTCTCCGGAAAAGGAACTCGATGATCTTGTATGGCTTATTAATTGCATTCAGGACGAGGTGGACACACCCCTGTGTATCGACAGCGCCAATCCCGGACCGCTCGCCGCGGCCGTCGACAGGGTAAAAGTGACCCCGATGATCAATTCCATTAGCCTCGAACCTCAAAAACTCGAAGGCATCCTGCCCATCGTGGTGAAAACGGAATGCGAGGTGATTGCCCTGGCTATGGATGAAAACGGCATCCCCCGCAGTCTCGACGAACGGCTGACCGTCATTCACAAGCTTGTCTCGGCAACCAGGAGCAGCGGCATCCCCGACAGCAAGGTCTACATAGACCCGCTGGTCATGGCCGCTTCGACAAACACGGATAACGGGAAAATCGTACTGGATACCATCCGGATAATCCATGAGGAATTTCCGGAAATTCATTTTTGCGGGGGCGTGAGCAACATTTCCTTCGGACTGCCCCACAGAACCCTCGTCAACCAGGCATTTTTAAGCCTGGCAATCAATGCCGGCCTGGACTGCGCGATTCTCGACCCCTTAAACCGGGACATCCGCGCCGCCATTCTCTCCGTGGAACTCGTCCTGGGGATGGACAAGCACTGCCAGCGCTACAGCAGGGCAAGCAAAAAAGGCCTTATCGGCAGACAAACGGACAAGAATGCCTGAAAAAACGAGTACCCTAGTGTTCCTGCCCCGAAACGAAAAACGTGAAAGCGAAACGGGAGACAGCATCCTCGCTACAGCCATAAAAGCCGGCATAAACCTGGGGCAGCATTGCGGCGGAAACGGACGGTGCGGCAAATGCAGAATCCGTGTAGTTTCCGGCAGATGCTCCGAAGCCGGCGAGCGGGAAAAATCGGTTTTACATGAGACGGATCTGGACAGCGGAACCCGGCTCGCCTGCCAGACCTTTCCGCT
>SPDA01000246.1 GCA_004525155.1 Spirochaetales bacterium | reverse complement strand
GTCCACGGAAAGGGGAAGCTTCGAAGCCTCCTGCACGATTGTGCCGGCCCATTTGATAAGCCCCAGGCGCTCGTCCAGTTCCGTGCTGAATTCATCCACGTGCAGGTCGAGAAAAGCCCCGCCCTGGGATTCCTGCAGTTTTGCCAACTACCGGATATACTCGATGCCTGCCTGCTTCTGTTCACCTTCTCCGTAGTATCCCTGCCACATGGCTGCAGCCACATGCTTCACTTTGCCGTTTTCCCAATCCGCGGCCTTCCTGAAGGACGGGGGCACCCTGAAGGATTTCTCCTTTCCGTCGAAGTCCTTGTACAGAACCTCGCCTGTACCGTCCGCGTTTTCCCGTGCAAAGGGACCGCCGACTTTCCGTATAAGAGTACAATGTATGTTTTCCGCCACCGCTATAAACCGTAAATTTTCCGACATGGATATTACCCTCCTTATTCACAACATTATTATATACTGATTAAGTACTTCTTTAATTTGATACAGAAGCGATGGTTAGTGTAAAACAACAAAAGGAATATTTCCAGTAAATCCTTAACAATCTTTGGAATTTATTGCAGTATATCTTGCAATTAATGCTTCTATAGCATAAATACTATGTATGGTAGATGTTCAAAGCAGAAAAGATAACCGGAAAATCCAGATAAACAAGGTCGGCGTCAAAGGCCTTCATTATCCCATCGTGGTCCTGGACAAGCAGAACAAGTTCCAGCATACCATCGCGGATATCAGCCTCTTTGCGGATCTGGCTCACAATCTTAAAGGCACCCACATGAGCCGTTTCATCCAGATTTTCAACAGATACAGTGCGGACTTTTCCATGGAGAATTTCCTGGAAATGCTTAAAAAAATAAAAAATACCCTGCACGCGCAGAATTCTTTCGGCGAGGTTTCCTTTCCCTATTTTATCGAGAAGGAAGCGCCTGTTTCCAAAGAAAAAAGCAAGATGAACTATGTGTGCGAATACATAGGAGAGGTAAGGGAAGAAAAGACCCTGTTCTACATCGGCATCCAGGTTCCGGTCACCACGGTATGTCCCTGTTCAAAAGACATAAGCGCACGCGGGGCGCACAATCAGCGCGGTATCGTGAGAGTGAAGCTCTGCCTGGATAAATTTTTCTGGATTGAAGACATAATCAGCCTGATAGAAAAATCCGCCAGCAGCGAGCTTTTCACCCTGCTCAAGCGGGAAGACGAAAAATACATAACGGAACGCGCCTTCGACAATCCCCGGTTCGTGGAGGACCTGGTGCGGGACGTCACCCAGCGCATAGAAAAAATGGGTCAATTTCCCTGGTTCAGCGTGGAAGCGGAGAATTTCGAAAGTATCCACAATCATAGCGCCTACGCATACGTTGAACGCGGCAATAAAAATTATGAACTCGCCGAATAATGATAATTTAATAAAAAAATTCCCGATATTTTTATATATTTTTATTTTTATTACTGATAGTGTAGTTATTTAAATCCAATAAACACCAAGCATAATTTCAGGAGGAACTATGGCGAAACTTGATCCAACTAAAATGAAAGACTGGGAGATAGCGGCGGCCGCGGAAGCGGACATGAAACCCGTCAAACAGCTCGCCCAGGAGTTGGGACTTACGGAAAAGGAATTGATTCCCTACGGGCATTACGTCGGCAAGCTCGATTACATGAGCATCCTGGACCGGCTGGGGAACAAGGAAAACGGCAAATACATCGAAGTCACCGCAATTACACCCACGCCCCTGGGCGAAGGTAAAACGACCACCACCATGGGGCTCGTCGAGGGTCTCGGTAAAATCGGTAAAAAGGTAATCGGTGCCATCAGGCAGCCCTCCGGCGGTCCCACCTTCAACATCAAGGGTTCCGCGGCAGGCGGCGGGCTTGCGCAGTGCATCCCGCTTACCGATTTCAGCCTGGGGCTGACAGGCGATATCGACGCCATAACCAACGCTCATAACCTGGCCATGGTGGCGCTCACCTCGCGCATTCAGCACGAGTTCAATTACGGCGACGACGTACTCGCGTCCAAGAATCTCCGCCGGCTCAACATCGATCCCCGGAATCCCGCAATGGGCTGGGCCATCGACTTTTCCGCGCAGGCGTTAAGGGAAATAATCATCGGCCTGGGCGGTTCCATGGACGGTTTCATGATGAAGAGCGGGTTCCAGATAACCGTATCTTCCGAGATCATGGCCATTCTCGCGGTTGCCCGGGACTTAAAGGATCTGCGGGAACGCATAGGAAACATTGTTGTAGGCTATGACAAGAGCGGAAACCCCGTCAGCGCCGGAGACCTGGAAGTCGCGGGCGCCATGACCGCGCTCATGGTCAAGGCTCTAAATCCCAATATCATGCAGACCATCGAAGGCCAGCCCGTTTTCGTACATGCCGGCCCTTTCGCCAACATCGCCATCGGTCAGTCCTCCATCATTGCGGACCGCCTCGGCCTCAAGCTCGCGGACTATCATGTTACCGAATCCGGTTTCGGCGCGGACATCGGTTTCGAGAAATTCTGGAACCTGAAGTGCCGTTTCTCCGGTCTTATACCCAACGTATCCGTCATCGTGTGTACCGTCCGGGCACTCAAGATGCACGGAGGCGGACCCACCGTCGCTCCGGGCAAACCCCTGGACAAGGCATACACGGACAAGAACACGGGCCTTGTGGAAAAAGGCGCGGAAAACCTGCTGGCTCACATTGCAACGGTCAAGAAGAGCGGAATAAAACCGGTTGTTTGTATTAACCATTTCTATACAGACGCGGACGAGGAAATCAGCCTCATCAGAAAACTCGCGGAACAGGCCGGCGCCCGGGTTGCGTTAAGCAAGCACTGGGAAAAAGGCGGCGACGGCGCCATTGAACTTGCCAACGCCGTTGTGGATGCAGCACAGGAAAAGGTGGAGTTCAAGTTCCTCTACGAAGTGACAACCCCCCTGCGCAAGCGGATAGAACTCATTGCCAAGGAAGTATACGGCGCCGCGGATGTGTCTTACACCCCGGAAGCGGAAGCCAAGGCGAAAACCATCGAGGCCGATGCAAAACTGAGCAAACTCGGCACCTGTATGGTTAAAACTCACTTAAGCCTCTCCCACGATCCTGCCATCAAGGGCCGGCCCAAGGGATGGACGCTCCCGATTCGGGACATCCTCATTTACCAGGGCGCCGGTTTCGTGGTCCCCGTCGCGGGCGGCATCAAGCTCATGCCCGGCACTGCGTCGGACCCTGCATACCGCTACATCGACGTGGATGTGAATACAGGCAAAGTGAAGGGATTGTTCTAAGGATAGGCGCACAGCTTCCTTGTACAGCCGCCCCCGGGAAAAGGGGGCGGTTTTTTTTTCTATTTTTATATCTTCCGCGTATCGCCCTGTCCGGCGCTTCAATTAACCTTCAGCCGGCCCGGTTCTGAGAATCCGTCAGGCCGTATCATGCGGGTTTTTCGGCACCAGCAGCAGGAGTTCTTCAATATTGTCGATACCGCTTTCCAGGTATGCTCCCAGTTCCGCGGGATCATGGTAAAAAGGCAGGACTGACGGATCATCCGTATCGTGAAAATATGAGATGATATCCGCAGCCACACGGCCCTGGGCCTTTTTTCCGGCTCTGTCAAACAAGCTTTGTACAAAGGACCTCAAACTTTCAAAGAGGGACGCGCGGTGTGTCCCGGACCAGGCTGAAAATTCCATAATCAGTCCGGAGGGACGCAAGGACAGCGCTTCTGTCACCATGCTGAACCAGGCAACAGCTCCGCCTTTGTTATACAGCTGTTCACAGGCTTCGGCGATCTTTTGTGCCTCATTCATGTCTGAGGAATTCATTGACGGAGTCGAGAGGACCGTGTAGGGCGGCCCGGGAATCCAGACAAGGCCGAAGTCTGAAGCTTCTTCAGCGAGGCGCGTACCAGGCAGCACGGCCAGGGGAAATATGTCGAGGTGGTTCGGCCTCATCTCCAGGGCAAAATCGAGGGATTCGCAGAATCCGTCCAGGCTGTCACCGGGCAGGCCGTACATAAGGTCAAAACCGTACACCACCTCAGCTTCGTGCAGAAGGAGAACCTTTTCATAGAAATCATCCCGATCCATATTCCTGCCCACATGTACAAGCACCTCGGGATGTGCACTCTGCAGCCCGATTTGCACGGAACAGGATACGGAGGAAAACAGCGCCGCTAATTCGGGGTCGAGGTATTCACTTCTCGCTTCAAAAGTGAAATGAATGGACGGGGCTTTACGCCGGATAAGTTCGAGGATGTTTTTTGCCCGCTTCCCGTTCACATTGAAGGTCGGATCCAGAACGTACACCTGGGCTACCCCCGCTCCTGCGAAAACTTCGAGTTCCCTCTCCAGCCGTTCCAGGGAAAACACGCGGACACCCAGTTTTCCCCTGGACTCGTAACAGAAATGGCAGCCGAAGGGGCAGCCCCGGGAAAGTTCCCACAGCAGGCCGCCATAGGAAGGAAGGTTAAGGGTCCCGTCCAGAAAGGGGGAGGACAGAGAATCGAGGTTTTCCACAAAAGCGGGCTCCGGAATTCTCCCGTTTCCGGTTTTCCAGGAATCGGCGGCTATCACTCCGGCAACCGGAACGGACAATGCGCCGGAAACAGCATTGCCGGCCCGTGAGCCGCCTTCAACCAGAAGAGACAGCAGGGCCGCAAGTGTCTCTTCCGCTTCCCCCCGGAACACGAAATCGAAGAGCCCCGTTTT
>SPDA01000185.1 GCA_004525155.1 Spirochaetales bacterium | reverse complement strand
CCGCTGCAGGTAGAGGTGGAACTTGTCCATACGGAAAGCCACACTACCAGCCATACGCCGATAGAGCATCTGCAGTTATTCTACAAAACGTTCTCCCAGGTAAAGGATGAAAAATTCGACGGTATGATAATTACCGGCGCCCCGGTGGAACAGATACATTTCGACGAAGTCAAGTACTGGAAAGAGCTTACGGAAATAATGGACTGGTCCGAGCACCGCGTAACCTCCACCATGTTCGTCTGCTGGGCGGCCCAGGCAGGTCTTTATTACTACTACGGGGTACCCAAATATCCTCTCCCTAAAAAAATGTTCGGGGTTTTTTCCCACACCATGTCGGACAAGAACATTCCCATAGTCCGCGGATTCGACGACATTTTCCTTGCGCCCCATTCGAGGCACACGGAAGTCCGGGCGGAGGATATTCGGAAAGTGCCGGAATTGACCCTGGTTTCCGAATCCGAGGAAGCGGGCGTATATCTCGTTACCTCCAGCGACAGCAGAAGGATCTTCGTCACGGGTCATTCGGAATACGATCCTTTGACCCTAAAAGGCGAGTATGAACGGGACGTGGATAAAGGGATTCCCATCGATGTACCGAAAAATTATTTTCCGGCGGATGACCCTTCACAACCTCCGGTTGTGCGATGGAGAAGCCACGCAAACCTGCTGTTTTCCAACTGGCTCAATTACTACGTCTACCAGCTGACACCTTACGATCTTGACCAGATATATTGACCGCAGGGGCATTAAGCTTGACAGAAGGAATTAGAGGTTTCTATAATAAAGCAATTTTATATTCTTGAAAAATAATAAAAAGGAATAGTATGATAAAAGCAGGATCCATAGACAAAGGCATGTTTTTGCTCATCAAGGAAGACCCCTACGCCGTGGTGGAAAGAGAATTCGTCAGCCCCGGCAAGGGCTCAGCCTTTGTACGGCTCAAATTAAAAAACCTGATTACAGGTCAGGTACTCAAACAGGTAATGAAATCCCAGGAATCAGCGGAGGAAATAGCAGTAGCGGACAAGGATTGCCAGTTCATGTACGCCGACAGCGACGGTTACCATTTCATGGACAACGAATCTTATGAACAGTTTCTTATTCCCCTGGAAGGATTTGAGGATAGGCAGCAGTTCATGAAGGAAGGCGAAACGTTCAGGGTCGTTTTCTGGGATGAAAAACCCATCGATATCAAGATCCCCTATAAAATCGTCTATACCGTGGTCCAGGCGGGTGAAGGCGTCAAGGGCGACACGGTTACAGGCGCTACTAAAACGGTGAAGCTGGAAACCGGTCTCGAGGTGCGTGTGCCGCTTTTCATCAAGCAGGGCGAAAAAATCATGGTAAACACGGAAACAAAAGAATATGTGGAGCGGGTCAACACCTGACCATGCCCTACCTGCCGGAACTCCTTAAAACAAGATACCTCTGGCTCAAACAGCATTCGGCCCTCGACGTGATCTCCGGCGACGCTTTCGAAATTCTCGCCTCCGATCGTACGGGGCTGCTGGCGGATATAACAACCTTCGTAACGAATTCCGGCGGGTCCGTAAATTATTTCCAGTCCTGGTCCGAATACGACGGGGCTGTCCGGGCCCTCATCCAGATTGTATCCCTTTCCGATCCCCAGCAGGATGCTGATTTTTATATCAAAGGGCTTTCCAAAATCAAATCGATTAAAAAAGTGCTCCTCCGTCCTTCCTTCCGGCAGACCTACGGCAAACGAGTCATCGTGCTCGGAGGCGGCGCCCAGGTCGCCCAGGTGGCCCACGGCGCCATTGCGGAGGCGGACAGGCACAATATCAGGGGAGAGACAATCTCCATCGACACGGTTGCCGTGGTCGGCGAAAAGGAAGTCGCCCAGGCGGTGAGGGCCGTAGGCAGGCTGCACCGCGCCGCCATACTCGTTCTTGCCGGCTCCCTCATGGGCGGGGATATTACCGTCGCTGTAAACGAACTCCGCAGGGAATACGGAATACCCGTCATAGCGCTCAACATGGCAGGTTCAGTCACTAAAGCCGCGGACCTCGTCGTTTCCGACCCGACGGAAGCGGGTGTCATGTCCGTCATGCTCATAAGCCACATAGGCCAGTTCAACCTTTTACAGGTCCACGGAAAAAAATTCTAAAGGGGACATCAAAAAACTTCAGCTTTTCGATGTCTTCGATTGGAAAGTGCAGTTTTGCAGCTAATACATTCTTTCAATGTAAATACATCGCAAAACTGCGAGGCACCTTTTAAAAACCCAAATCAGGGTTTTTAAAAGGTGCCAAAAAAAAAGCCGCCGTATCAAAACGGCGGCTTTCTATTTTCAGTGCTTTTTACTCTTCGGTTTTTTCTTAAGTTTGGGCGGCTTTCTTTCAATGAGCTGCGGCCCTTGGAGTTTACGTTCGACAGAAACTGAAACTTCCTTCGCGCCCGCGGCATCCGGCTCTCCGCCGCTGCCGTTATCCCCGGGTTTCCCTGCGGGAAGCAGCTTTTCAGCATGCTTGCCGAATTTCATTTCTTCCTTGCTGTGTTTGCGGCGGTTTTTTGAATTAGTCCATCCGAGAAGAATCGGCGAAGCTATGAACATGGAGGAATAGGTACCTATAACAATACCAATTATCATGTTGAGAGCGAAAACCTTGACTGTCCCGGCTGCAAAAATATAAATAGCCGATACCGCCAGAATCGTCGTGAAGGAAGTCATGAGCGACCTGCTCATGGACTGTGAAATACTGGTGTTGATGATGGTCTCGAAATCCGTATCCCTCATGAGCGTCACGTTTTCCCTGACTCTGTCATACACTACGATAGTATCGTTTATCGAGTACCCGACAATGGTCAGAACAGCAGCGATGGTGGCTGTTGAAACTTCAATTTGAAAAGTTCCTATAACACCTATCATGAACAGGGCGTCGTGCAGCAGGGCTATAATGGCGCTGACCGCGTAGCCTAGCTTGAACCTGAACCAGGCGTAACCCAGAATAAGAATCAGGGCGATACCGGTAAGGTAGAAAGTCTGCTTACCCAGGTCCTTCGAGAAACGGGGACCGACATAATCCGTCTGGTTAACGAGTATCACACCCTTGGAAAAATAACCGGCCAAAAGCGATTGTATGCGGGTGGACATTTCATCGCTGAAATTCTCAATTTCTCCCGAGTCCTGGGTGCGTATGGTATATTCCTGGTTAATCCCCGGCCCGACAATTGTTATCTGCGCGCCTCCGAGACTGCTCAGGGCTTCCCGCATGCTGGAGATAGGAGCGAAGATTTCGCTGTCCGCCTGGGGAAGAACATGGGCTGTATAGCCCGCACGGGTCAGGCTGACTGGACTGTTTATGTTGATGAGCCGGTCGGCCCTCCTGTTTTCGTCGGCGGCAAGCTCGGTGCTTATACCGGGTATTGACTGCAGCGCATCCCGGAGGGACCTGAGATTAGTATAATCTTCAAACCTGAAGATATATTCCTGATCACTCGCTTCCGTACCGGTGATATTCACCGCTACATCGGTCCGGTTGATGTTGAAGGATGCGTTTCCTTCACCCGTGTAGGTAATGGTGAAGGCATTTTCCGTAACCTGAACCCTCATGGTCAGACCGGCCTGAAAATCGATACCAAGATTGAATCCGCCCCGCAGTATCGTTCCAACGGCACCGCCCAGGATGAGCACTACCGAGATAATAACAAACAGAACCCGCAGGTTCATGAACTTGATTACTTTTTTCATTGGACTTTTCTCCAGGTAATGCTGAGCCGTTTTATTCGCAGAACATCAACGCCGAAATCGAACATAAGTCTCGACACGACCAGGGAGGTGAACATGGAGGAAACAATACCGACGGCCAGAGTATAAGCGAAGCCCTGAATGGGTCCGGAACCGAGCTGAGACAGGAAGATCGCCGCTATGAACGTGGTAAGGTTGGAGTCCATGATGGTCCAGAAGGCTTTTTTGTAACCCGCCTTGACCGAGGCTTCAGCGGATTTTCCAAGTCTGTATTCCTCTTTGATACGTTCGTAGATGATTACATTGGCATCAACCGCCATACCGATGGTAAGCACGAGACCGGCGATGCTGGTCAGCGTCAGGGTAAGGTTGAAAGCCGAGAGAATTGAAATAATTATATAGAGGTTGAGTATCTGGGTTATATCGGCGACAAAACCGGCTCCCTTGTAGTAGAGCAGCATGAAAATTATAACCATACCGAAACCGAGAGCCATGGCCCTTAAACCCAGCCGCACCGTGTCCTCTCCGAGGGATGCGCCGATTGCCTGAAGGTTCGCTATTTTCAGGTCCACGGGCATGGCACCTGTCCTTAAGACAAGGGCGATATCCTGCGCCTCTTTCCTGTCAAAACCGGTCATCCGTACAGATTCCCGTATCGGCTCCGATATTCTTGCGCCCGCCTTAACCTTGTCGTCCAGGACAATGGCGAGGGTCTTTTTAACATTGGCGCTCGTCATCTTAAAGAAGATTTCACCGCCTTCACTGTCCAAAACAAAGTTGATGACCGGCTGTCCCGTTACCGGGTCGTTACCCACCTGGGCTTCACGAATGTGTTCTCCGGCCAACCCCGGTTCCGCGGTGATGGCGAGATAATTCTGCCTCCGGTCGATGCCGTATTTGTCCTTTTTGTAGAAACCGCGTACAACGGTACCCGCCGGCAGGAAAGCCGGCTGGACTACGTCACTGCCGTCACCCAGCACAAGGCTGGGGTTCTGGGCGATGTAATCATTCAGCTGCTGGGTAACTTCATCGTCTACAATATGAAAATTGAGGCTCCCCTTGCCGAGAAGGAAGGACTGGACCCGTTCCGGATCCGCGGCGCCCGGTATTTCTATGGATATCTGTTCGGTTCCCTGCCGCCGTATCTGCGGCTCGGTAACCCCGAACTTGTCTATCCGGTTGTTGAGAACCTCCATGGCCCTGTCTACGGCGGCGCTTTTATCCTCGGCAGAAGGCTCGTGGTCAAGACGCTTTGCAAGGCTCGACATATCCGCTTCAAGAAGTACGCTCATTCCTCCGGAAAGGTCCAGACCAAGCTGCAGAATGTTTGCAGACTGGTCCTTCAGTTTCAGGATGCGGTTTCTGTAGTGGTCCTCGATCTTTGTCCTGAGGGCCGTCTCGTTTTTAAAGGCAGCCAGAAGAGTCTCCATATTCCAGGTTTTCGGCTGGGGCTCCTTTAAATTTTTATACTCTGTTTTCGCGGCTTCCAGCAGGAAACCGTATTTTTCTGGCACCATCTGTCCAGGATCCGACTTTACCAGGGATTTCAATTCGGACAACCCCTCCCCAGCCTGCTTGATGGCATAATCCATTATCTGCTGCTTGGAGCTGGATATGATGGTCTTTTCGTCCCGGTCGGTAAAGAAATACCATTTTATGGTGGGATATAGAAAAAAGACACAGGCTCCCAAAGCTGCGATAACTATT
>SPDA01000310.1 GCA_004525155.1 Spirochaetales bacterium | reverse complement strand
GGCTCACTTTTTGCACATTCTGCGGCAAAGTCCTGAATGGAGATTTTTATTTCTGCCCCTATTGCGGGACTCAGTGCAGGGATTATTCTTTCGAGGAACTAGCGGGTCCAGGCCTGGAAAACCTGGGAAAATACCTGGTTCTGGAAGGGCTTGACCGGCTCTCCTCCATGGAATCCCTCCTTGAAAATCTCGAGACTGAATTGACTATTTTTTTATCATTAAAAATGATATAAAGCTTCGGGTATTCTGCCGAAAAGTCTATAGATATGAAAGCTTCTGTTTTTTTAATCATATTTCTTGCATTCGCGGTATTTTTTGCTGTCGGTGAAGTAACCTTCTCCGGACTGGATCTTTCAGACAATGATACCCTGCTTTTCCGGGCGACTGCGGACGCTCCGTGAACCGCGGATTACCACACCGTTTTTCTCGCGGATTTAAACGTAAAATCCATGAACCAGCTCACGTTTTTTCCGGAGAAAATAGAATATCTGAAGGATTCGGAAAAGCTGCAGATTCAAAACCGCTTCGGAGTGTTCAGAACTGACGGCAATCTGACCGGTTTCTCTCCGGTCAATCAGTTTCCTTCATTTATACGGGGAAAACAGGTGCAAACCGGGAAAATCAGCCCGGTTGAAGCGTCTCCGGACGGCCGCTATCTGATATACATGGCGCCTACCTCCTTTGGTTACGGAAGGCTTATGCTCTACAACGTGGATACCGCCCTGCAGGTCGCGGTTGCAGAGGAAGTGGAAGTTAATATTTCCCAGGTCCATGCAAAATGGTCGCCAAATTCGAAACTTTTCGTCTATGCCAAGAACAATCAGCTCTATTATTATTCCATCGAACAACTGGAAGGAAACCGTGTGCTTGCCGAAAGTTTCCGCGGAATCGGCCCCGGCAGGATGCCGAACGTGGACTGGAACAGCCGGAACAATCTGTACTACATCTCAAAGTCCCTGATTTATGAGGTGGTAAGCACAGAATTATTTACAAGAACCATCTATTCCGGCCTGCTGGAAGTTGGAAATATAATCGGGAAACTGCCCTTCGCTTTTGATCCGAATTTTGATACCTTTTACATGTCGCCTTCCGCCAGCGCCGTGCTCCTCAACAAGGGAGGAAGGAATATCTTCGTTTTCCCGGTCAGCGTTGAAGACTACATATCCACTGGCAAAATAGAACCTCTCCCCTACCTGTTTCTGCCGCGGAATACACGGGTTCTTCAGGTCATCTGGTCCAGGGACGATGTTATCACTCTCCTGGCCGGCAGTATTTCCAGCGGTGAAGATACCACCTCTGTTTTCCGGCTCGATTCATGGAAAACCGGGGGAAACATCATCTTTATCCAGACCCAGGACCTTGGGGTGAAGAGCCTGAGGCTTTCCCCGGACGAACGAAGGGTGGCCCTGCTTACCGACACAGAAGTCAGAATCAAGCGGTATCAGAAATGGGAAGACGAGGCGGTGGTAAAAACAGAAATGCCCCTGCACGTAGTCTGGAGATCGGAAACGGAACTGATCATTGCAGGCAGTTTTGTGACGAGCCTCTATTCACTCGCGAATAAAACGGAGAGGATCATAGCTCTTTCCCAGGCGGATGAATACGGTTTTTCGGATGCCGGTAAAACGGCAGAGATAAGAATAGGAAGCAGGATGTTCCAGCTGGTTTCGGGAAACGGGTGGAAGCAGATCGACAGGCTTGCCATAGACAGGGCCAAGTCGGACTCCAAAAACTTCCGTGTATATCTGGAAAATCTTCCTGGAAGTTCCTACAGGAACATTGTCATGGTCAGGAACATAACAGGATACGGCACGCGGCCTCTGTTCAACTACCCGGAAATGTCGTATGAACCTTTCCCCCAGAAAGACGAACCGGTTGATCTGGCCAATTTCTCCCACGGGTCCCGCATCCGCCAGAGACAGGTTTCCCTGGTTTTCAATGCGATAGATAATGTGGAAGGCCTGACGGAAATACTCAGCATACTGTCCGAATACAGGATTCGTGCGACCTTTTTCGTTAACGGGGAATTTATCCGGAGGCATCCGGGCGCGGTAAAGGAAATCGCTCTTTCCGGGCACGAAATAGGGTCCCTGTTCTACACCTATTTCGACATGACCGACGCAAGATTCAAGGTGGACGGAGGGTTCATTAAACAGGGCCTGGCCAGGAACGAGGATGATTATTTTGCAACCACCGGCAGGGAAGTTTCCCTTCTCTGGCACGCTCCCTATTATTTTACCAACTCGGAAATAATCCAGGCCGCGAAGGACATAAATTATACCTATGTCGGCAGGGATATCGACACGCTGGACTGGGTTACCAGAGAACAGTCCTTCTCCGCGGGCAGCTTTTACTATCCGGCCGCCAAGCTTGTCGAAAGGGTCATCCAGCAGAAAAAACCGGGTTCGATAATTCCCATTCGTATCGGAAAAGCGGAAAGCGACAGGGATGACTATCTGTTTCACAAACTGGACATACTGATAAACGGATTGATCTCCCTTGGCTACAGCATTGTGCCGGTGACCACGCTGATGGAAAATTCAAGATGAGGCTTGCCAGGATGTTTTTTTGTATATACTATCACAGACCAACCCTCAGGGCTCAAGTTAATACATGTCCCTGTCGATATTTTACGGGGAGGGGGTAAAAGCGTTGAACCAGACAAATCCCTTACAGGCATATAAGGAAACAAGCATAAAAACCGCCAGCAGCGGGAAGCTCATAGTCATGCTCTACGATGCTGCCATCCGTCAGCTGACAACAGCCGTGGAACTGCTCAAGGAAAACGGTAAAGAACTGGACAAGGTCAATAACTGTCTGCTTCGGGCGCAGGATATCGTTACCGAGCTCATGGCTTCGCTCGATTTTGAACGGGGCGGAGAAATAGCGAAAAACCTCTTCAGTCTCTATATGTTCTTCAACCAGCAGCTGATAAATGCAAATATCCGGAAAGAACCGGAACCAATGGAGCAGATTCTGAATATGCTCAGCGAACTCCGCGGCTCCTGGGTCACCATCGCCGGAAAGACACCCGGGGAATTGAAAAACGCGGATGCTGCCCAGGAAGGCGGCGGCGTCAACATAGCCGGTTAGAGGCCGTGCCCGAACGGCGCGGTTAAGGGTCCCGGGAGGGGGACAGGGTGCAGGAAAAAATTTTTAAAAAGCTTAAAATCATACTTACCGCCTATGCGTCCGTACTTGAGCGGATTGCATGCATAGCGCCCGCGAGCAATTCCGCTGTTTATCAGGTATTGACCTCGCTGGAACAGGCTCTCTCGAGGGAACTAATCGCCTATCAGAAAGCGGCGGCCCCGGTTATCGGCAGTCTTTCGGCTGACGACAGGGAATCTCTCAAGCTGCTTTACGGCGATATAAAAAAAAATATGGGCTGGGCAAAATCCACGCTCCATGCGGAACTTGACAGGACTTCCCGTGATCTTAAAGATCTGCGGCAGGTCATGGCCGTCTCAGGCGCCTCGGCAAAAACACATAACGCTCCACAGTACATAGACATTGTCTCATGAAGGCCCTATACCTCGTTGACGGATACAGCCTCATTTACAGATCCTACTTCGCTTTTATCAGGAACCCGCTTTTCAATAAAAAAGGCCAGAACACGTCCGCGGTTTTCGGTTTTTTCAAATCGCTTTATAATCTGCTGCAGCAGTACAAACCCGAGCTGCTCGCCGTGGTTATGGATTCAATAGGCCCCACCTTCAGGCACCTCAGGTACCCGGAGTACAAGGCGAACAGGGAGAAAACTCCGGAAGACCTGCATGCCCAAATCCCGGTAATCGAGAAAATACTTGCCGCCTTCGGAATCGCGTTTGTCCGGTTAAGCGGATTCGAAGCCGATGACATAATTGCCACCCTGGCTTCCCGCTGCGGCGCCGAAAACAGACCCTGCAGGATAATTTCCGGAGACAAGGATCTCCTTCAGCTTGTGGAAGGACCCGTAAAGGTTCTCCAGTCGGAAAAAGGGGGCAGCTTTGCGGAACTGGGAAGGGATGAGGTCTACTCGTCCTGGGGCGTGTATCCCGAACAGATAGTGGATTACCTCTCCCT
>SPDA01000505.1 GCA_004525155.1 Spirochaetales bacterium | reverse complement strand
TTCTATGATAAATTCCTGGAACATACTGCCGATACGGACCTCAAGGCCTGGGGTTTCTGTTTCGATTTTCAGGTTATGGACTGCATCCCCATGACCAGCCGGGACCGAAGGGTCGACGGCATTGTAACCGACAAGGAAATAATTATACTGTAAACTAGTGGAGGCCATTTCAATGGGAGAAATAAAATCCGCGCTTGAATTAGCGCTTGAAAAAACACAGGACATTAAAAGCAACAAGGCTCATCTCGAGGCGCAGGACATCAACAAGGAAGGCCGCCGTATGGCGACCAGGTATTTAAGCAATCCCGATAATGAAGAGAATGACATAAGGAAGCAGCTCGACGCGCAGAAGGATGAGGCGAAGATGAAAATGCTGAAACAGGGCGTTCTTGACGCGCTCATGGCAAATCTCGTGCTGCCTCAGAATAGGGAATTCGCAGACTGGATGGGTGTTCTCACAAAGGCTTTCGGCCTGGCCGTAAAGGACAGGAAAAAGGTGGATTCGCTTTTTAAGCAGCTCGAGGGTTTTTTCATCCAGTACCTCGATAACAGGGAAAAGATTCAGAAGAGCCTGGAAGCGCAGTTCGCCCCGAGGCTCAAGCAGAAAGAGGAACAGCTCTCCAAACAGATGGGGTCGAAGGTGAAAATAAATCCTTCCCAGGACCCTGAGTTCATCAATTTCCTTAAAGGCAACCTTGGCCAGCTGGAGGAACAATACCGGAAGGCCCTGGACGAGGCGAAACTTGAGCTTAAAAAACTGGCGGAGGCCTGATCAGTCCAGATCCTTAAGACCGGTCTCGGTTTCGAACACGAGGCTCAAAGGGACAAGAAAGATCCGTAAGATATTTTTTCTGTCTATGTCGATGTCCGCCTCCCGCAGGTTCTTCAGGAATTCCATAACCAGGTCCTTTGACGGGACCATGGACGTTATGACAGCCTCCTCTTCCCGTTCCGAATCGCTTAAGTTGTCGGATTTGAAAAATCCCTTGAACAGGGTCATTTCAGTGGAAAGGTAGTGTTCAAGGTTGTGACTTTCCGTGTAGGAAGCTCTCGATATGCCGATACTCTGGAGCGCCAGAAAAATATCTTCCTTGTAATCAGTGTTCAGCAGCTTTATTATCATGTAATACATGGACCTTCTCCTTTAATCCTTCCTCTGGCCAGCTTCGCCGGATTTTAGGAGCACCCTCTTGGTAAGCAGGGGACCGACTATTTCCGTGATGATGGTAGTGAAGAGCAGAATATTAATTACCGACGAGGCGATGAATTTACCCTTTTCCCCGAACACGGGCAGATTGAAATCCTTGTTAATGGCAAGGGCGAGGGCGAGGGCCACCCCAACCTGGGGAAGAAGGGCGAAGCCGATAAATTTCTTCACCGTTTTAGGCGCCCCGCCCACCACGGCGCCGAGAGCCGCTCCCCCGATTTTACCCGCGGTGCGAAGCCCGAAATAAAGAATTCCCGTTATGCCTACAACCGTAATGCTCCGGAAATCGAGGTGCGCCCCGCCGAGAATGAAGAAGGCGGCGAGGAATATGGGGGAAAATCCTTCCATTATCTTTTCGCTTTTCATGGAAAGGGAGGCAGATGAGTTGGCGACGAAAGCGCCGAAAACCATGATGGCGAGGAGTTCCGAAACCTGCAGGAGTTCGCAGACCCCTATGGCGCCCAGAATAAATGCCACCAGCAGAAGCATAATCCATTCGTTGCTTTTTACTTTCCGTAAAATAAGCACATAGATGAAAGCCAGAGCTGCTCCGATGGCGCCGGCTTCTATAATCGACAGAAACGCCTTTACCACCACCATGGTCACATGTATCTGTTCGCCCGAGAGGGATGCCTTGACGAAACTCGCGGCAAATACGTAGATGATGAGCGCGAAGGCGTCGTCGATGCCCACGACTGCGAGAATGGTCGAGGTCAGGGGTCCCTTGGCCTTGAACTGGCGTATGACGGCCACGGTCGCTGCAGGAGCTGTGGCCGAAGCGACCGCTCCCAAAAGCAGGGAGAGGTGGATCGATGCGTGAAACACAAAGTACAGGACGGTTGTTACCAGTGCGGCGGCAAAGACACTCTCGAAGAGGGCGATGGAAATGATGGCCTTGCCGAATTTTTTGATGACATCGAATTTGAGTTCTATACCTATTATGAAAGAAATTATCCCCAGGGCAATATTGGAAATATCGGAGAGATTGTCCAGGACTTTCGTGTTCAGAAACTTAAGGACAGAGGTGCCGAGTATAACTCCGAGTATGACGTAGCCGGTAACCTCGGGTAATTTCAGCCGCTGGGTCAGCGCCTTTATTCCGTAGGCCGCCGCGAAAAGAACGGCAAGATAGATGAAATTGTTTATATGCATGTGGGTTACCAGCTTAAAGGTTTTCGAAGAGCGCGAGCGTTTCTTCCTGGGTTTTACATTTCAGCAGCGTATTGCGTCTCCCCGGGTTCTTGATTAGCAGGATTATTTTAGACAGAAGTTTCAGGTATTCCGTCTGCTGGTTGTCAGGCCCCCCGATGAGAAACACGATGTTAACGAGGGCCTGGTCAATGGCGTCCCAATCCACCTTGTCCTTAAGTATCGCGATGCTTGTAAAAAACGCCTTAATGTCCGGTAATTTTGCATGCGGCACGGCGACCCCCAGGCCGATGCCCGTACTGACGATATTCTCCCTTGCCTTGAGCGCATTTCTGAATTCATCGGGTTTTTCAAGGACGCCGTTCTCGAACGCATTCCGTACGAGTTCATCAAGCACCAGG
>SPDA01000412.1 GCA_004525155.1 Spirochaetales bacterium | reverse complement strand
TTACATCGAGCCTTTTAAGGAGAGACAGCGCCCGCAGGTCCCTGGGGGAGAGTATGAACATGAGGGCGCTTCGGATTGAGTAGGGCTTGGTGGCGTCCAGCCTGGCCAGGAAAACGAGGATGACGACATAGAGCAGGGCGATAATGGCGAAAAAAAGGCGGAAGGAATTAACCAGGGATAATCCGCTGTACAGGAATACTTCGAGGAGCAGGCCTCCGAGAAAGGAACCGAGGGCGCCGGCAACGCCTATGACAAAGAAATAGATGACGCCGAAATTGAGCTGTTCCTTATGCTGCAGCGCGGATAACAGGTAGGTCCTTCCGGCGTTATAGGTGCCTGCCGTACCCATCATCTGAAAGAAAAACAGGACGCAGCCCGTTATGACAAGACCGGCGCTGCCCGAAACGCCGAATCCGGCAATCGGTGGAACAAGCGTCGCGAGAGTTATAACGGCAAAGGCGAAGTAGAGGGGTTTCGCGCCGAGCTTGTCTATGCTGAAACCGGCGAGCAGCGCCATCAGCAGGGAGCCGATATTTCCGGCTATGGTGAACAGCATGATTTGGCTGTCCAGTGCATGGAAAACCTGCTTGAAATAGACCACGATAAAAGGCGCTATCATGGATACGGAAAAAAAGCAGAGAAAGAGAATGATAAAGTAGTTTCTCAGATTGCGCTTTTTGACGGCTGTAAGAAAGCTTGCCATCAGCCTGCCGGATTCCTGGGGTGTGCTGCTCCTGGGTTCCGGAATGCGGAGGAGGAACCTGGAGGCTATAATGCCCGCTGCAGCTCCGCTTCCAATAATGACGGCATACATGTAAAGGGGCGCCGCTCCGCCCAGGAGAAAATACACGACAACACCGCTGGCCATGGAAATGATGTAGGCGCCTACAAGGGTCCTGCTTAAAAAGCTGCCCTGTTCGTTCTGGCCGCCCAGTTCCGCCATGAGAGGATTGTCGCTTGTAAGATGTATTCCCCTGGCCGTGTTGAAGGCAAAGGTGAAGACTGTGAGTACAAGAACCGGTATGAAAAGGGCTGTGCGGCCGGATAGAAAGGGGACGAGAACGACGGGTATCATGAGCAGGTTTCTTGCCAGATAATACCTGTACAGGAGCCTGACGGTACCCGCGGTTTTGATGAGTTCCCGGCCGGGTATCAGAAAGAGGTACGATATGAAGATAAAGGAAGAAAGCAGACCGACTATAAGGTTGCCTGCCTGGATCCGTAAGGCCAGGAGGGTGATGATGTTGCCCGACAGCGCGAAATAGGCGTAATTGTTGACCAGGATAAAGAGCATGAAATTTTTTCTGCCCTTTTCCAATTCGCCCGGACTTAAAGGCTGTATCATACGGCCATACTAAAGAACCGAAAGCCCAGATACAACCCCTATTCCCCCGGCTTTGTTGACCAAGCCCAAGAATCCATATTACAATCGAACTTCTTTTAAAAAATGAAAATACAGGTTGAATGATGAAACTCGAAGAACTTCTCGATATCGAAAACAAATACTGCGCGCGTAACTATATTCCCGCGAATGTCGTAATCGGCAAGGGAAGGGGAGTCTGGGTGTGGGACCTGGACGGGAAGCGCTACCTGGACTGTGTAAGCGCGTACGGAGCGGTCAACCAGGGCCATTGCCATCCCAAGATACTTAAATCGCTTGTCGAACAGGCGGAAAAGCTTACCATAATTTCAAGGGCATTCAGGTCGGACATTATCGGCACTTTCTGCAGGGAGCTCTGCGAGGTTACCGGTTCCAGGAAGGTGCTTCTCATGAACAGCGGAGCGGAAGCCGTGGAAACCGCGCTCAAGGCCGTGCGCAAGTGGGGGTACGCTGCCAGGAAGGTTCCCAAGGACAAGGCGGAAATAATTGTCTGTGCCGACAATTTTCACGGCAGGACCATAGCCATCATAGGTTTCAGTTCCGTTGACCTGTACAGGAAGGGTTTCGGCCCTTTTACCGGCGGATTCGTCACCATACCCTTCGGCGACGCGGAAGCCCTTAAAAAAGCGATTACACCCAATACCGTGGGTTTTCTTCTCGAACCGATACAGGCGGAAGGGGGAATCAACGTGCCCCCGGCCGGCTATCTTAAGGATATCCGCTCCATCTGCACGGAAGCCGGTATTGCCCTCATGTTCGATGAAATTCAGACTGGTTTCGGCAGAACAGGCACCATGCTGGCGGAAGATCTTGAACATATCAAGGCGGACGTGAGCATAGTAGGGAAATCTTTGGGCGGCGGGTTTTACCCCATTTCCGCGGTGTGCTCCCGTAACGAGGTGCTGGACGCCATCGGTCCGGGTGAGCACGGCAGCACTTTCGGCGGGAATCCCCTGGCCTGCGCCGTTGCGCGGACCTCGCTCAAGGTAATCCAGGAGGAGAACATGGTGGAAAACGCCCGGAAAATGGGGCTTGTTTTAAAAAAGGAATTCGAAAACATGAAGAGCAGGCTCATCAAAGCTGTCCGGGGCACGGGCCTTATGCTCGGCCTCGAACTATCGGAAGAAAGTCCCGACCTATGCGCGAAGCTTATTGACGCCGGCCTGCTTGTCAACAAAGCGGGTAAGGGAGTAATCAGGGTCGCACCGCCGCTTGTTGTGAGCGAGGAGGAGGCGGGCTGGGCCCTGGAACGCTTCAGGGAAGTACTCTGCGACTGACGGAGGCTTTTTCGTCCGCCTTGACCAGCATGTCCTTAAGCCACGTTATGAGGTAATCCTCCTTCCAGCCTTCCGTTCCTTCTATATCGGCGAGAAGGCGGAAAACCGGTTCCGTTCCTGAACCGCGCATCCAGATGAAGCCAAGGGGCTTGCCTGACCGGCCGCCGAACTGGATTTTAAGCCCGCCCCGCTGCCGGCCTGTCCTGTAGGCAGGTCCGAACCCTTCAACGGCCCTGGTGCCTTCGTAATTGATTTCCCGGTAATTCCAAATTCCGAAGGAGTCCTTAAGGTAATCCTTCCGCTTCTCCCATTCCTTTAAAAAAATTTCCTCGAATTCCGCCTTAAGTCCGGCGTGGTCCCCGGTTTTTATTGTCATCCTTGCTTTCGGATCGTCAACCCTTGTCGTCACATAAGCCGGGAGGACTGCCACGAGGTCCGCAAGGGTTACATCATAACCGCCGGAGCGTGTCATGCGTCCGTCTCCCGGGGCGAGGATTTCCATGACAAGGGTTTTAAGGCTTTTTCCGGTTTTATCGGATGTAAGCAGAAAAAATTTAAGCAGCGCGCCGAGACTGGTAAGGGGATCCCGGAC
>SPDA01000619.1 GCA_004525155.1 Spirochaetales bacterium | reverse complement strand
TGATCATCCTCTGGAGTACCGGGGAGCACATGATGATGCCCCTGCGCCAGTCCGTTGCCATCCATTCATCGAAACCGGGTATGGAGGGCGTCGCCATGGGAGGAGTTGCAAGCGCCGGCAACATCGGACAGGTGGCGGGCAATTACCTGGTGCCCCTGCTGCTGCTGGTCTTTCCCTTTTTTATCGCCGGGCGCACAAGTTTTACATACTTCAGGATTATTTTCGGCATTACCGCGGTCATCGTACTCGCGGGTTTCATTTTCGCGAGCAGACTTGTGGATAGAAATGAACATGTAAAAAGAAGAAAACTGTATTTTCACAGGAAATATACGAAGTACTACATTCTCGAAGTTTTTTTCGGCGCCCGCAAACAGGTGTTCCTTACCTTCGCGCCCTATGTCCTCATTCTCAATTATGGGGCAAGGACGGAACTCATGGCTGCTCTGTACGGCCTCTATTCCGCGGGAACGATCATCCTGAACCCGGTGCTGGGAAGGCTTCTTGACAGAATCGGCTATAAAAAAGTAATTGTCGCGGACACGGTTATCCTGGTGGTGCTCTGCGCCCTTTACGGGTTTTCGCACCGCATTTTCAGCCATGGCGCCGCCTTTATTGTCATCTGCGTCGTGTTTGTCCTCGATGCCCTGCTCTTTACCGTGGGCATGGCAAGGGCCATGTATGTGAAAAGCCTTTCGGAAACTCCGGAGGAAACGACCGCAACCTTGTCCACCGGGCTTTCCATTAACCACCTTGTGAGTATTGTTATAGCTATCCTGGGAGGCATCATTTGGGAAGCGTTAGGAATAGAAACCCTTTTCTCCATTGCGGCGCTGTTTGGCTTAGGATCGTTTTTCTTTTCGATTACCCTGCCCGGAGAGAAAGTAAAAAGCTAGATTTCAGTATTTCGTAAGAGATTCGATAATGCCGCGCCTGGTAAGCAGTTCCGGCAGCACCAGCGGTTCCGCCCGGCCGGGCATGTACAGGGCATAGACCGGTACGCCGCCCCTGCCCAATTTCTGTATCCATTCGGCAATGACCGGATCGTTTTCCGTAAAGTCTCCCTCGAGTAGTAGAACGTTGCGTGCGGCAAAGGCTTCCTGCACTTCCCTGGAATGAAGCACCGGCGTATTTATCTTGCAGGTGGTACACCAGGTCGCCCAGAAATTGATGAAAACAGGCCTGCCCGCCGCAATACCCGCTTCCACCGCTTCAGGACTGAAGGTTTCCCAGCCTTCTTCCGCGGAATAAACTGCCTCCCTGTAGGCGCCGTTCCCGGAGGCTTTCTCCCTGTCGAATTTAAGTACGGTCAGGGCTCCGGCAGCCACGATACCGGCTGCGAGGGCAATTGTAATCCACCGGCGCAGGCGGGGGCTGCCCGGCCCGGCAAACCTGCCGTATCCCCAGGCTGCAACCGCCAGAATTCCCATAAAGGCGAGCACCCGGAGGAGCCCGTCACCGCCCACCTGGTGATACAGGGTTAGGAGGAGGTAGAGAACGGTCCCAAGCAGGAGGAATACCATGGCCTCCTTGAAGATATTCATCCATGCGCCCGGTTTGGGCAGTTTCTGAATGAGACCGGGCCAGGCTCCCAAAAGGACGAAGGGCAGGGCGAACCCAAGGCCTACCAGCATGAAAATCGCGAAGATGACAGCCGGGGGATGGGAAAAGGCGAACCCTAAGGCAGTACCGAGAAAAGGCGCAGTACAGGGGGTGGCTACGAGTACGGCGAACATGCCGGTAAAAAAAGAACCAGTATAACCGCCCCTTTTACCCGCCTTCGCGGCAAGACCGCCGCCCAGGGCGTTTAGGGTAAACACATCGAACATGGAGAGGCCGAACACGAAAATAACCGAAACCAGCACCAGCACGAAAACCGGGTTCTGGAACTGGAATCCCCAGCCTGCCAGTTCGCCGGATGCCTTGATGATCGTCACGATGCCTGCCAGCGCTGCCAGGGACACGAGAATCCCCAGGGCGTAGAATAATGACCCTATAAAGATGCGCCGCCTGTCCTGTCCGCTGGCCTGAACCAGGTTGAGTGCCTTAATCGAAAGCAGGGGCAGAACGCAGGGCATCACATTGAGAAGCAGGCCTCCGAGAAGGGCGAGGATGAGGAATTTTAAAATGGATCCCGCAGTGCCTGCCGCTGCAGGAAGGACTCCGGGAACTGCGGACCCGGCGCCCGCCGCCGGAATTACTGTGATATCAGGATTGAAGGTTACGGTTTTGGGAATATAACAGGTTCCCTCTTCATTGCAGTACTGGTAACCGGCGGTA
>SPDA01000132.1 GCA_004525155.1 Spirochaetales bacterium | reverse complement strand
TTTTCAGGCTCTTTCCCTTATGGCCACGTTGATCTCGATCTTGCCGTACGGGGTAACGGCAGGTACGATAAGCGCTTCCACCCCGGAAGCATTGGTAACTTCCATATTCTGGCCGGTTATAATAGCCGGCGGAGTGATGTCGAATTTGAAACCAATTTCGTGAAGTTTGGTCACTGCATGGGCGGTTATCATATTGGCAAGTTCGTTAATCGTGGCCTTCGCCATTTCGTCGAATCCGGCAAGTTCATCGGGTTCATTCATTTTTCTTGCTACCTCCAGGGCGGTTTCCCTGGTCATGTCGAAAAGCACCCTGCCTTCAACATCGCCTGTGAGACCCACAATGGCGGCGACTCCGAGAATCGACTGGGATACAGACTTCAAATACAAATCACCCCTCTGGATCTTATCCGTCTGCAGAACCTCCTTCAATAGGTTGAATGCCGCATCTACGAAGGGATTGATGTATTCGATTCTCATGTAAGCTCACTCCTCTGTCATCGCATTAGTATGCATTACCGAACCTGCGCAGCATCAGTCATTATTCCTCGCATAGGCGATTACCGCACCTTGCTTTACCGGAATCCATCCGTAGGCCGCGGCGCTCTCATTCTCTCCGAGGAAAAGCAGCCCTCCCGGTTTGAGCTTGACCGAAAATTCTTCGAGAAGGTGCTCCTGGCTCTGCGGGGTTTGAAAGGAAAGTATGTCCCTAGCAAAAATAATATCCACCTCGGGATGCGGATTTCCGTTTAGAATATCATGGTATTCAAAATATATGCTGTCCCTTATTTCCCCGTTAAACTGGCGGCCGCTTTTCGTTTCCAGGGCATTGCGTTCGAGGCGGGAAGGTATTTCATTCATTTTGAATACCAGGCCGGGAGCATTGGAAATACCCAGCAGGTCATTGTCGTTGGCCCAGATTTTAATCCGCAGCCCGGGGTACGCTTCCCTGAGCAGGCAGGCAAGCGAAAAAGTCTCGTAACCCTTGCCGCAGCCCGGGTTCCAGAGACTGACGGTACCCCCTTCCTTTTCAGGAAAAAGCTTGATTATCTCTTCCGAATAATCATCACCGAAAAGAGCCGAAGTGAATGGTGAAAAAAAGGTGAGGAGAAATTCATCAGCCTCTTCCGGACTTTTCAGCTGAAGTTCCCTGCCCTCACGGCGTTTAAGTTCCCGCCATTCCTCAAACCTGGCGCTTACCCATCTTTCGTTCAAGGGGGACACATGAAACTTTTTGAACGTGTTTAAGGTTTCGCTGATAAATCCCAGATCGACAGGCACTTTATCCGGAGCGCTGAACGAATAGTCCTCCGCCGGTACCGCCCGCGCGGTTTCCACGGCAGCGGCCTCAGCTTCTTCCGCCTTCTGCCGTTCCGCCTCCCTGCCCGGTCCCGTTTCCGAACCGAAAATGCGCTCAGCGTCGAGGATTATGTAGAGGTTATTATCAAATTCCACAACGCCGCTTATGAACTGTTCATTGATGTCCCCGAAAAGAGGATGGGGCGGCTGAATGGTCTCGGAATTTATGCCTATAACCTTGTTCGTGGAGTCAACGATAATACCGATTATATGATTTTTTAAATTAAGAATTATCAAATTCTCGAGCGTGCCTTCTTCCTTACTCTCAACAGGCAGCCGGAACATAAGCCGCAGGTCTATAACCGAAATGATATCTCCCCGGAGGTTGTAAACGCCCCGCACGTAAGGCGCCGTATTCGGGACATAGGTGAACTCGTTGTCCTTCGCGATTTCCTTTACCTTCATGATATCCAGACCGTAGTCTTTGCCGGCAAGGGAAAATGTGACCATTTTAAAATCTATCGAATCACGTCTTTCAATTGCGGCTTCCTCGAGGGAAAGCCTGCCGCTCATAGTACCCATGAAGTGTCCTTTTTGTAATTACTTTCCGGTGCTTATGGATTCGAGACGAACGCGCCGTTCTTCCCGCTCCTGTTTAAGGCACAAGTCGAGAAGCTGACTCACATCGATAATGAGCGACACGGTGCCGTCCCCGAGAATCGTAGCGCCGGCTATACCCGGTGAGTTTGTGTACCTGTCCTTGAGGGGCTTTATAACCACATCCTCCTCCCCGATAAGACTGTCGACCATGAGCCCCATCTTCTTATCACCGCTCCCGACAATGACGATAAAATGATAATCGGTACGCTCCTCGGACTCCAGCTTGAAGAGCCTCCCCAGTCGGACAAGGGATACAACATCTTCCCGCACGTTGAAAACTTCGTAGTTGTCAATCAGCTTGATGTCTGAAGGTTTTATTCTGTGACTGTCCAGTACGGAGGTAATAGGTATCGCGTAAATTTCCTTGCCTACCCTTACCAGAAGACCCTGGATAATCGCGAGGGTTAGAGGCAGTCTGATGGTCATTCTGGTACCCTTGCCTTTTTCGGACCACACGGCAATGGAACCGTTCAGTTTTTCAATCTGTTTCTTGACTACGTCCAGGCCCACACCTCTTCCGGACAGATTTGTAACCGCCTTGGCCGTGGAAAACCCGGCTTCAAAAATAAGGTTAAAAGCCTCGATCGCGGAAAGCGCCTTGCCTGGATGGATAATGCCCCTCTCTACCGCTTTCTGCCTCACAACGTCCACGTCTATACCCTTGCCGTCGTCGGAAATCTCTATAACTATCATATTTCCTTCGTTACTCGCCTTGAGGAGCACATGGCCTTCTTCCGTCTTACCTGCTTCCTTTCTCTCCGCAGGGGACTCTATTCCGTGATCGACCGAGTTGCGCACACAGTGGATGAGGGGATCGAGGACGTCCTCGATGACGGATTTATCGAGCTCCGTATCCTCCCCCTCCATAATGAGTTTTATCTGCTTGTTGAGGGTTTTCGAGAGGTCCCTCACGAGACGGGGGAACCTGGAGAAAATCTGTGAAATGGGGACCATCCGTATCTGCAGCACTTTTTCGTGAAGCTCGCCCGTGTTTCTTCCGAGAATCTGCGCCGTGTTCCTGAAACTGGCAACCGTATTCTTGAATTTGGTTTCGAAACCGTCCATGAGCGAAAATATGGACCCGTATTCCTCAAATATTTCCCTTCTTATCTCCTTGACGGTTTTTCCCCGGTTTATTGCTTCAAGGTAATCCGGCAGGGAGTCGAAAAGCATTTTCTGCTTTTCCTTCAGCAGGGATTCGGCATGCTGGAATTCCAGGAGGGTTTCGGCAAACTGACTGCCGACCTGGTTGAAGGTAGCTTTCGTTATGACAGCTTCGCTTATCAGATTGAGGAGGGTATCGATGCGCCTGCTGTCCACCCGGAGTACGGACCCGGCTGATGCCGCCTCCTTGTACAGCCCGGGGACTTTCTTTTCCGCTTTTTCCTTTTCCCCGGCCTCTTCTTCCTCTTCGACCCTGGCCTTACCGGCAGGCAGTTCCGCAACCTGGCCGGACACCTGCAGGTCAGGTTTTTCCTGCACGGGAGCCGGCGCTGAAACATCCGGCAGAACCTTGAGGTCGGTTTCCCTGACCACATCCGGCATATCAAGTTTTCGAAGAATGTCCTCTTCGGAGGCCCTGGAGGCGAAATAATAGGTAACTACCGGAAAAAATTTGTCTTCATAAAGCATCTCGAATTCAGGCTGTGTTTTCAGTATCCTGCCTAATTCCTTGAGTACGGCGAAAACCTGAATGCCGCCTACCGAATTCATGGGATTGTTTTCGTCAAAGGTAACGAGCGCCTGGAAAATCGGTTCGCCGGGCTCGGCAGCCTCCCGCATCTCGAGGATATCATATTCCGAAAGTCCGCCTGCCTTTTCCCCGGCCGGGACGGAGGCGCCGCCTTTTTCGGGCATTTTTACAGGTTTCTTTTGTGTTATTCCGGTTTCACGGGTCCCGGCGGAAACCGCGGGTGTAACCCTGCCTTCCAGAACATTCTTAAGCTGTTTTTTTATATCCGAAATGTCATCGTCAAACACGACGCCGCTTAGCCGGGCTTCAAGCATTGATTTGATGATATCGATCGAAGCGAGCAGGAGGTCCACTATTTCTCCTGTAACAGCGGCTTTGCCGCTCCGGATTTCATCGAGCACATCCTCCACCAGGTGGGTAAACTCGGAGAGTTCCATCATCTGCACGGTGGCGGACCCCCCTTTCAGGGTGTGGGCGGCCCTGAAGATTTCATCGATCGATTCATGATTCGAAGGCTCGCTTTCGAGGGCGAGAATGTTGTGTTCCAGTGTTTCCACCTGACCCTGGGCTTCGGAGAAAAAATCCTTGAGCAGTTCTTCGTTGTTAGGATCGAGATAATCACTCATACGGGCCTAATTTTCCAATATAAAAACGTTCAAGTCAAGTCAATTTTCCAATTCGGGGGGCGCCGCAGGTCAAGTAGATACGGTAAACATTCGATAATATGAACAAATCGCAAAAAAAACCGGATTTTTGCGAAGCCTCCCGGAATAGATTATTTTATTTATTCGGTATAGATTTATAGAGAGGAGTTTTCCTATGAAAAACCGTCTATTGTGCCTGGTCTGTCTCGGACTTCTTCTGCCTCTCGGTTCATCCTTCGCCGCCGATCTCATCGTACCGTCTATGGAACTCATGACAAGGGGATATTCACAGGACGGCGTATTCATACTCGGCACCCGCGGTAATCTGGATCTCGATGTGGCGGGAGGCTACAAGTTCGGCGGAAGTGTATCCATAAATCTCCAAAGTGACTCCCTGGAGGATTTTTCAAGGGACAAGGTCCTCACCTTTAAAGCCGCCTCCGTCACGGCGCGCGAACTTTTCACCCTTCCCCTCGATATCAGTTATTTCATCGGGAAAACGGATCTCTTCTGCAACGGGGACATCTTCGCCGATGTCTTCGGAGCACCGGGAGTATCCAGTCTTTACAGAGGGTATATGTATTTTCCGGAAACGGTACCCTACGAGGCAATCCACGGAATCGGCGGTACAGGTGTAAAAATATCCACCTCCCCCAACCGTTTTCAGCGTTTTCTGGCTTCAGCGTACATTTATCAGGATTCCTACATGGCCCTCGAGGGAGGACCCGGCTATTTTTCGACGGACCTTCGGGGGGTACTCAACCTGGAGCAGATAAAACTGGACGGTTTTTTCGGGGCTACTTTTCCCTACGCCCCCTCGGGCCTCTACAGGATGGGACTCCTCTTTTTCTACAAACCCGCCACGGCCGGTGAATTTCTCATGGAGATCGGCATTCCCCGGTGGGACCCGGCGGTTGATCCTTTTTCAATCAACCTTTTTTATTTTCTGTTCGAACCAAGGCTCACGCTCAATGCCATGTCCATCATCCTGACATTGTTCTGGCACCCGGGTTACTACCTGCAGCAGGCAACGGAAGAAACAGGTACCACGAACATCAATATCAATTTCAGTTTCGGCAATCTTTCAAAGGCGCCTTATGCCGGCGGCATCGAATCGAGCATTTCCCTGCTTTCGACGGAAACCACACAATTCAGGGTCCTGCTGTCGCCCTACTTCAGGGCGGTAACCTCTGGCGTTCTCTGGGATTTTAAGGTAAACTTCAACCTGTATCCCTTTGTTCTTGACGATTTAATCGAAGGCTTTATAGGCATTCGAGCGGAGTTTTAAACAATGAAGAAAGAAACAGCATGCCGTGCGGTCCTTTTGGCTGCATTTTTCCTGATGCTCCCCTGCTTCGCCGGCGCCCTGGAACTGGGTACCGATTTTCATATGGGCAACCTCGATTTCACCTCCGCCCGGACCTCGGATATAACCACCTTTGACGGTCTGAGTTTTCCCTGGGGTATATCGCTCTATTTAAACCAGTCAGTATCCGACGTACTCGTTCTCAACGCCGGGTACAGCATGGATCCGGTTCTTCGCAACAGTATGTACACCATCTTCACCTACCGCTACGATTTCTTAAGCCTTTCCGTCGGACCTTTCTTCGGACTGTTCAATTCCGCATCCACCCTGCTTAAATCGGGTATTTCCGCGGCTGTCCGGATCGATTTTCCCGGAATTATTTTCCTCTCCTTCAGAACGGACAGCAGTATCGGGGGCAGGATCGTGGAAACCGGGGATTACATCCAGGAACAGAATGATGTGGCCCTCGGTTTTTATGTGAGAAATGTCATCTGTTCCTTCAACCTGCTGACAAAAAAATACACGGAAATGACAG
>SPDA01000053.1 GCA_004525155.1 Spirochaetales bacterium | reverse complement strand
CCTCCCTGCTCATTGTCACATCCTCGTGCTCATAGCTCATGACGTAATCGTACCCGATAAGGGACAGTTCCGTCAGGACCCGCTTCCAGGGGACGGAACCCCAGCCGGGGATTCTGAATCTGAAACCCCTGTTGAGCCTCTGCCAGTCGCCCTGCGGCAGGGCACCGGAACGTCTCATATTGTGAGCGACCAGTTCCCCGTCTTTCGCGTGGACGTGGAAAATTCTGCCCCTGAGCTCGTCGATAAAATGCTCCACGTCTATGCCGAGATAGGTCAGGTTTGCCGGATCGAAATTGAAGCCCCATTCCTTTCTGCCGCCCATGAGCTCGACGCTCTTAAGCGCCGTGTCCACGTCATAAACAAGCTCGCTGGGATGGGGTTCGTGGGCGAACTTGACGCCGTATTCGCCGAATTTATCCAGCACCTTGCCCCAGCGTTCCACAAACTCATTTTCCATGTCCGACCAGCCCTTCGAATAGGGCCAGGGAAAAAATCTCCCGAAATTCTCACAGCCTATGAACCCGCATACCACCGGCACCTCCAGGGCATTGGCCGCGGCTGCGGTCTTTATCATCCTGTCCATGCCGAATTTTATTTTTTCCTCCTTCGTGCCCGGACAGATGCCGTCCGTGTCCTTGCCGAAAGGCCCCAGTATGACCTGCCCTTCCGGGTGGTTGCTGAGCGCGGAAATTATCATCCCGTGGGAGCCGATCATGTTCTTCATGGTTTTCGCGCTGCCGCCCTTCACAATTTCCTCTATATCGAGGTGCGGGTTCCCCTTGAACGCGGGAAGTTCCACTGCCTCATATCCTAAGGCGGACGCTTTCTTGCATACTTCCTCGAGACCCAAATCAAGGTATGTCGCCGTAAAAATACCGATCCTCATAATCAATTCCTCCTGATTGGTTTTATTTATTCAGTTAAAAATTCCAGACCCGAAGCCGCAGCCACAGCCGCGAAAGCCGCCTGGGCCTTGCGGGTTTCCTCGAACAGCACGGAAAGCTTCCCGTATTTTTCCACGCCGGCGGGATCCGGCTCTTCGGTTTCGCCCCCCTTGTGGAGCCTGTCAATGACGGAAACATCCTTCCACAAACCCGAAGCCACGGCGCCCAGGGCCGCAGCGCCGAGAGAGGCGGCTTCCTGATCGATGGCGGACTTGATGATGCGCATATTGAAAACATCGGCAAAGATCCGGCGCCACATCCTGCTTCTGCTCCCGCCGCCCACCAGGACCATGTCCCCGCTCAGGGCGCAGAAACTTTTAAGAACCCTGAGTACGGCGCCAAGGTTTATGGCGACACCTTCCAGGACTGACCGTATCACGTCCGCCTGCGTATGCTTCAAATCTATGCCGGAGAAACCGCCCCGCATGGCAAAGCTCGGTTCCAGGGACGTGCCCCCCGCGAGGCTGGGATTGAACATGAGCCCCCGGGATCCGATAGGCGTCCCCTCCGCAAGTTCCGTCATCAGCTCATAGGCGTCTTTCCCTTCGCCGTCAGCCTGATCGGCGATGTTCCTGCACAGGGTATCTTTAAGCCACCTGAAGGATCTGCCGGCAGAGAAAATGCTCACCGCGGAGGTGAACATGCCCGGGAGCACGTGGGTAAACACGAAGGGCTGCACTTTGGCATCGAGGACCGGCTTCGAGGAGGAGACGGCGATCCAGGCCGAGGAACCGAGGGAGGTATAGACGCGCCCTTCCGCCGTATTGCCGGCCCCGAGGGCCATGCAGGAATTATCGACTCCCCCGCAGGCCACACGCACGCCTTTCGGCAGGCCGAGGCTTTCAGCAGCACCGGCGGAAAGCACTCCGATAACCTCCGCCGAGGGAACCATCTCCGGGAATATGCCCTCCGGAAGTCCGCTGGCTTCGATAAACCTGTCCGCGTAGCCCCAGCCTGTAAGGTCGTACACCCCGCTTCCCGAGGCATAGGAAAAATCCGTGACCATGCGGCCCGTGAGTTTCATGTTGATGTAGTCCTTGGTCCCGAGAATCCTGTAAATTTTTGCGAACATGTCCGGATCAGTATCCCGGTACCACAGAATCTTGAAGACCGTGTAGCACTCGGCAGGGAAACCGTTGCCAGTGGTCATGTACCATTCGGTCCTGTCTACGGAAGAAAAGAACTTCTCCGCCTGTTTTACCGCCCTGGTGTCGGACCAGATCGGGGTTTTCTCCCGCAGCAGGCGGCCTCCTCTGTCCACAGGCACAGCGCCCAGGCTGTGACCGGATATCGAGAGGCACTCGATATCGCCGGGTGAACAGACACCGAGCGCGAGAAGTTTCCTTGTGCTCTCCACGACAGCCAGCCACCAGTCCTCGGGCCTCTGCTCATGGAGACCGCTGCCGGGATAATAGGTGTCGTAGGAAACGAAAACGCTGCCCAGGTTTTTGCCATCGGCATTGAAAATCGAAGCCTTGTTGCCGCCGGTCCCCAGATCGAAAGACAGAATCAATCCCATGTCGGTTTAAACCTCCACCGCTTTTCCGGGCATAGCGTCCACTTCCCTTACTATATCGATGGACGCGTTCAGGTTTATGCCGAACCTGGTGACGCCCATGGCGCGCATGGCCAGGAGGGTCTTTAAGTCCCGGATGCCGCCGGCCGCCTTTACCTTGATGCTCTTTCCCACAAAACCCGTAATAAGTTTGATGACTTCAAGGGTCGCTCCGCTCGGCGCCCAGCCTGTGGCAGTTTTTACATAGGCCGCCCCGGCTTTTATACAGAGCTCGCAGGCTTTCTTTATTTCGTCGGCGGCAAGATAATGGGTCTCGAGTATCACTTTGACCGGAACCGGACCGGCGGCCTCAACCACGGCGCGGATATCTTCTTCCACATAGGAAAAAGACCCGGATTTGAGTTTGCCTATGTTGAGCATCATATCGGCTTCCGAAACACCGTCTGCGCACAACTGGCGCGCTTCAAAAACCTTTGTCTCGGTTTTATGGGCGCCTCCCGGAAAACCCACCGGCGCACCCATCAGGATGCCTTTGTGACCTTTAAGCAGACCTGATAGAAATGCAACCCAGCAGGGCAGAACGTGGACGGCGATAAATTTGTATTCCGCCGCCTTCTCCACGAGTTCCCTGATTTCCCTCTCTCCATGATAAGCCTGTACGGCGCTGATATCGATAAGCTGCGCGATATCATAACTGGTCAATTTCACGTTTTTTATACTCCTGATTTAATCAACTTGAGGATACAGCCCTTGGGGGCCTGTCTTTTGTGTGAACACTGTATTCGTACTTGTCCGCGATTATTTTAAGCTGGGCAACCTCTACGGGTCTACCGCCGCTGAAACTGACGCGCTTTACTATGAGCAGAGGCTCCCCTTCCTGAATGCCCAGGAGCCGCTCCTCATCAGGCTCGGCAATTCTGGCGCTGATATAATCCGTTGCAGCGTCTATGTAAAGGTGATACTCATCCTCGAGGAAGGCATAGAGGGACCCTATTTTCCCTGATTTTTCCTTTATACCGGGAACGATCTCCTCGAGCAGATAGTTACTCATAATTGCAATGGGAAGGGAATTCGCATTTGCAAGACGCAGGATACTGACCAGGGGAACGCCCTCTTTCACATTCAGATCCTCCGCAAGCCTTCCTGCAGCCGGCTCAAAAGTCAGGGAGAGCAGCTGGTGCCCCACATGAAAACCCTGTTCCCTGAGGGTTTCCGAAAAACTCGTGACATACTGAAGTTTCTGGGTCGCCTTGAAATCCAGTATCCTGGTGCCTATCCCCTGCCTTATGAGAAGAAAACCCTGTTCCTGAAGCATCTCGACCGCTTTGCGTATGGTCGTCCGGCTCACGCGGAAAACTTTCTCCAATTCCGGTTCCGGAGGGAGAAAATCGCCGGGCATAAAATCCTGGTTTTCGATCCTTGTTTTGAGGGAATTATAAACGAACAGGTATCTCGGTATGTTTCGGTGCATTTCAGTTATTTTTTTCGATAATGATGTTCAGCATTCACGGAACCTGGATAAACTCAAGTATCTCTTTATCCGGTCCGCGGAAATAGACATAACCGTAACCGCTTAAAGGCCCTCCGTCTTCCTTGATAAAATCGGGATCACGATGAAAGGCTATTATCCCCTTGTCTTTGGTTTCCTTATACACTTTACGGATATCGTCCACCCTGAAACAGATGTGCATGTTTGCCGCGTCACAGGGCCTGCGGTCGAAAGGCCGCCCCTTCGGCTCCAGATACTGGATTAATTCGATATTTACATTCCCTGCATCCAGCATTACCAGGTGCTGTACCGGTTTTGTGCCCGGCAAATCCATCATCACCGGATCCGCGTCGTAGGTGATATTGATTGTTTCCTTAAATCCGAGCAGATCCCGGTAAAAAACGAGTGATTTTTCCATGTCCGATACAATAACACAGGCATGATGGACTCCCGAAACCTTCACAGTGCTCCTCCCTTAACATTATAACATCATGATGTTTTACAGGCTCAATCGTATCATTGAAGCGGGAAGAGGTCAATATTTTTTTGATAAAAAGCCGCCCGGATTAAGAGCGGCTTTTTTACAGTGCGGGAGTCCCGGAAAGTCAGTAGGCGATGTCTATCTTTTTGCCTGAAACGGCGGAATCAAGCCCCGCTTCAAGCACTTTCATTTCCATAAAGCCGTCGCGGAAGTTCGGTTCTATCGGCGTTCCCCTGGTAATTGCATTCAGGAAATCAACGGCGGCATGGATGAATTCGTGTTCATACCCGATGATGTGCCCCGGCGGCCACCAGTTGCCCACGTAGTCATGGACGCCTTCGGTGGCGAGAATATTCCGGAAGCCCTGGGCGTAATCGGGGTCCTTGTTCGAGTAAAACAGGAGCTCATTCATGCGCTCGAGGTTGAAGATGACGGCGCCTTCGCTGCCGTAAATTTCAAAGTAATTATAGTTCTTTCTCCCGGTGGCGAAACGGGAAGCCTCGAAGGAACCGAGAGCGCCGTTCTGGAATTCCGCCAGCATGAAGGCGGCATCTTCCACGGTAACCTGTCCCTTTTCCGTACCCTTGCTGACACCGGAAAATGTCCCGGCCGCCACTTCGTCCGGCAGGGGCCTTTCCTTGATGAAGTTTGCAGTCATGCAGGAAACGGATTTTATGTCGCCTATAAGGTACCGGGCGAGGTCGATGCTGTGGGAATTGAGGTCCCCGTGGGGGCCGGAGCCCGCCGTTTCCTTCCGCAGGTGCCAGGTCAGGGGAAAATTCGGGTCCGTAATCCAGGACTGCAGGTAGGCGCCCCGCCAGTGGAAAATCCTGCCTATTCTGCCTTCGGTAAGAAGCCGTTTCGCGAGCCGGACCGCGGGACAGCGCCGGTAGTTGTGGTTTACATAATGCACGACCTTGTGTTTCTCCGCGGTATCGAGCATTTCCTTTGCCTGGACCGAGGTCATGGCTATCGGTTTCTCGCAGAAAATGTGTTTGCCTGCCTTTGCCGCTTCCATGGCGATTTCATAATGCAGGTTCTGGGGCAGGGCGATGTCTACGATGTCGATGTCCTTCCTGGCAACGACCTTCCTCCAGTCAGTTTCAGTCTCCTGCCAGCCCCACCGGGATGCGAAGGCCTTAAGCGGGGCCTCGTGCCTGCCGCAGATGACCTTGAGCACCGGTTTGGCGTCCACGTCGAAAAACAGGGGCGTCTTTATCCACATGTTGGTGTGGGCCTTGCCCATGAATTTATACCCGATAAGTGCAACGTTCAGTTCTTTCATCGTAATGCTCCTAAATTTGTTACCCGACAATTTTTGCGATGCGCTTCAGTTCCCTGACGCTCTTCTTGACGGCGCCTTCCTCGTCATTTTTGTAATCAGGATGAAGGAAGTAGATCTCCACAGCCAGGAAACCGCCGAAGTGCGCCTCCTTGAGGATCTGCGCCAGTTTCAGGTTGTCCACCAGTCCGTCGCCCACGGGCGTGGTCGCGAAAAAATGCCAGTTTGTCACGGAAACTCCCTTCATGGGCTTGAGGTCCTTCACATGCGTGGCGAAGGTGTGTTTCGCGAGCTTCTGCATGCCTTCGATGGGATCCGCCATGACGCGCATGAAGTTGCCCGTATCGAAATTGATGCCGAAGTAAGGGGAATTGACGTTGGTGATTATTTTAAGCATTTCGTCCGGATTGTAATCGATGTGATTTTCGTCCGCCAGCTTTATGCCGTACTTTGAGGAGGTCTTGACCGCATCCTTGAACATTTTCGATAGTTTATCGATCTGCGGTTCGTGAGGCTCGAAACGGAACATGAGGCTCGACCCGACGACGCGCATGACCTTTGCGCCGATGGCGTCGGCGTATTCGATATGTTCAACCATCTCGCCGAAAGCCTTTTTGTTTTTTCCCCCCTCGAGCCCGTCAGGGTGGCCCCAGGCGTAAACGCGGTCGAGCTTGTACTCGTCGAGCATCGCCTTGATTCCGCGCAGGTAGGCCGCGTCGAATTTGGGTATGAAGCAGGATTCCAGAGACACGCCGTCCACGCCCAGTTTGTGCGCCAGGTTTATAAAATCCTCCAGGGTCATCTGCCTGTTCGGCTTGACCTGATCGTCGTAAACCTCTCCGAAAAATCTGTGAAAACAATAACTGTCGATACCAATTTTCATAAAAGGCCTCCTGAAAAATCTAAACCGGTTTACTAATCATAACCCGGGTTTTTTACGCTGTCAATCATTTTTCCCGGCAGCCGGGGCCGGGCAGGTCTCCCTGATTACGAGGTCCGGCCGTAAAACCGTCTGGGCGCGCCTTCCGGCATCTTCCATGATACCGAACAGGCTGTCCGCAAGCACTTTGCCCAGCTCGTACATTTTGTTGTCCACCGTGGTAAGCTGCGGATAGAGCGTGGAGGCCACATCGGTATTGTCATAGCCGACCAGGGCCGTATCCCCCGGCACGCGCAGGCCGCGGGAGAGGAGACACCGCAGGGCGCCGGCCGCCATATAATCGTTGGTGCAGAAGACCGCTTCCGGTTTCGCGGAACCAAGTATGGACTCCATGCCTGCAAATCCGCTTTTCATGGAGAAATCGCCGTAAAAAACAGCGGGTTTGCGGACGTGTACGCCCTGTTCAAGCAGGGTTTCGGTAAATCCCCGTTCCCGTTCGGACGCGTCGTAATGATTCTTAGGGCCGTTTATCATTGCGATATTACTGAAATTGTTCGCAAGAAATAACTCGGCAACCAGTTTCGCGCCCCAGTAATTGTCCATTTTTACCGAATTGACCCTTTCGTCCAGGATGCAGGGATCGAGAATTACGTACGGCAGACCCCGCTGTTCGAGGACCGGCATAAAACTGTAGTTGCGGATAAACTGAGGTATTATGAGCATGCCGTCTATGGTCCTGTCCCTGGCCTTCGTATCGAAATAGGCCGGCAGGGCATCGTCTTCCCAGTTTTTCACATCGAAATGGAGACTGTACTGATGGTTCTCCGCGGAGGTGAGAATTCCTTCCAGCACATGGTAAAAAAACGAAATTTCGCGGAAGAAGTTTATATATTTGACGGAATTTATAACGAGAAGCTGGATTGTCCCGCTTTTCCCGGTACTCAAGGTGCGGCCTATCCTGTTGGGCACATAATTGAGTTTTTTTGCGCAGTCCAGTACATGCTGCCTGGTAGTCTCGTTTACCCTTTTGCCATTCAGGGCCAGAGACACCGTGGCCTTGGAAACGCCGGCAAGCCTGGCCACATCCATCAACGTTGCCATGGCCCCCATTTTAACCCTAAACCGGTTTACAAAGCAAGGAGCCTATGCTATCATTTTTTAATCTTTTGATTATTTTTTATCTCCCGCCTTTCCTCACGGCGGGTAACCGAAGGAGAACTCCATGAAAGCAAGGCTTGTGCCGGTTTACTACCTTTCCGCGGACGACGAGGATTTTAAAAATCAGCTCGCAATTCTCAAAAGCCTGCTCGCGGACGACGCCGAATTTCTGCCGCCTGCCGCCCTCGGCCAGCCTCTTCCGGAAGCGGAAGCCGCGCTTTTTCCCCAGATGCTGGGGGTGGCATACAGCAAACTTCCGGCCTTCAAGGCAATGACCCTGCCCCTGCTGGTACTCACATCGCCCTTCGGCACCGTAAACATGTGGGACTGGGAAATCGTGTCGTACCTTCGTTCCGAGGGAATCAATATCCTGGCTCCCAATACCCTGGAACAGTCAAAACTAGTTATAAGAATGCTTACCGTAAAACGCGAACTTGCATCCACCACCTTCCTCGTATTTCAGGACAATCCGGGAGAGGGGTTTCAGGCGGATATCTTCAAAAGGTTTTACTGGTGGGAGGAGCAGTGCCTCGATGTGATCAAGTCGAAGTTCGGCGTCAAAATCGTAAAAAAGAGCTTCAAGATCCTCGGCGCCGAAGCCAAAGCACTGCCCGATTCCCTGGCAAAGGAAACTCTCGCAAAATGGGACATACCCTCTGAGGGTTTATCCGAACGCGCCGTCTTAAGCGCCGTTAAAATGTACCTGGCCTTGAAGAAGGAGGCGGAGGCGGACCCATCCATTAAAAGCATGGGCATCAACTGTCTTAACGAATCCCGATCCTCGGACACAACGCCCTGCCTGGCCTGGGACCTGCTCTTTCAGGAAAAAGGCATTATCTGGGGCTGCGAGGCGGACCTCATGGTAATGGTTACCAAGTACCTCATGTACAAATCCCTGGGCGCGCCTATCATGATGACCAACATCTACCCTTTCCTCATGGGCAAGGCCGCCCTGAAGCACGAACGAATACCGAACTTCCCGGAAATTGTCGAAGATCCGGACAACCATCTGCTCCTTGCCCACTGCGGCTATTTCGGCGTGGTGCCGAGGCCCTTCGCCACGTCCTGGACCCTGAAACCCAAGGTTCTGGCCATAGTCGACGAGAACGCCCACGCCCAGGACGCCCGCATGGCCGCGGGCCCCGTGACTCTGACGAAACTCGATCCCAGGCTCGAGAAGGTGCTGTCCATGGAGGG
>SPDA01000031.1 GCA_004525155.1 Spirochaetales bacterium | reverse complement strand
CTCCCCTTTCTGCTCAAGCTGGTCGAAAAAGTTATAGAGGCCGGCGCAACAATCATAAACATTCCCGATACCGTGGGTTACTCCATGCCCGATGAATTCGGAGCTTTTATAAGGGCCATACTGGACGGGGTCCCCAACATGGACAAGGCCGTACTTTCGGTCCACTGCCACAACGATCTGGGCGTGGCCGTAGCGAACACCCTGGCAGCCATCAAACAGGGCGCACGGCAGGCGGAGGTCACCATCAACGGCCTCGGTGAAAGGGCGGGAAACGCGGCCCTGGAAGAGGTTGTCATGTCCCTGCAGGTAAGGAAAGACCTGCTGCCCTTCGAATGCGGCATCAATACAAAACAGATTTTCAATACTTCCAGGCTCGTATCCACCATCACCGGGCTGCAGATTGCGAGGAACAAGCCGATAATCGGCGAAAATGCCTTTGCCCACGAGTCCGGCATTCACCAGGACGGGGTCCTCAAATTCCGGCAGACCTACGAGATAATGACGCCCGATGCCGTGGGAAGAGAGGCGAGCGCCATAGTACTGGGCAGGCACTCGGGCATGCACGGGTTCAGAAAACGGATGGAGGAGCTGGGATTGAGTCTCTCTGAGGAGGAAACCGCCTCCGCCTATAAACGTTTCCTCGATATTTCCGACAGGAAAAAGGAAGTCTATGACGAGGACCTCTATGCCATCGTAAGCGACGAGCTCGGCAGGGAGAATCCCACCTTTACCCTGGAATACTTCAATATCACCTCCGGCAACATGGCCGTGCCGACAGCCACGGTGCGCATTGTAAAGGACGGCGAGGCAATCGAGGAGGCCGCCACCGGTGACGGACCTGTGGACGCAATTTTCCGGGCAATCGACCGCATCATCGAGATTCCCGCCATTCTCAGGGAATACGCCGTCCAGGCAGTGACTCCGGGCCGGCAGGCCATGGGAGAGGTATCGGTGATCCTCGAAATTAAAGGTTCCAAGGTGCGGGGCAGAAGTTCCTCAACGGACATCCTGGAAGCCAGTGCAAATGCCTATGTGAACGCCCTGAACAGATACAAGGTCCTTGTAGAAAAAAAGTAGGAGCAGGCCATGAAGACAGTCCAAATTTACGACACAACCCTCCGTGACGGCATGCAGGGTATCGAAATTAGCTACAGTCTTCAGGATAAAATCATCATCTCCCGCAAACTGGACGAAATGAAAATCGATTACATCGAAGGCGGGTTTCCCCAGTCCAGTGAAAAGGAGGCGGAATTCTTCAAGCAGCTCACCAAAAAAAAACTCATCCACGCGAAACTCGTGGCCTTCGGGCCCACAAGAAAACCTAAAGTGAAGGCGAAGGATGACGAGCACATTCAGGCCCTGCTGGAATCCGAGGCGCCCTGCGTGACAGTCGTGGGCAAGGCCTGGAAGGCGCATGTAAAACAGGTGCTGAAGACGGAACTCCTGGAAAATCTTGCCATGATCCATGACTCCATTCATTACCTCGTTTCCAGGGGCAGAGAGGTCTTTTTCGATCTGGAACATTTTTTCGACGGGTACAAGGACGATCCCGAGTACGCGGTAAAAGTCCTGAAAACCGGCACGGAAGCCGGCGCCGAAGTGCTGGTGCTCTGCGACACCAACGGCGGAACCCTGCCCTCGGAGCTTATCCGCATCATGGAAGAACTGCCGCAGAAGGAGCTGAAACCCCTGGGTGTTCACTTCCACAACGACGCGGGCGTGGCCACGGCCAATTCGCTCCTCGCCCTGGATCACGGGGCGGTCCATGTGCAGGGCACCATTAACGGGTGGGGCGAAAGAACGGGAAACGCGAATCTCTGCGCCATCATTCCCAATATCTGCCTGAAGACTGACTACAGGGTTTCTGTGTGCGAAAGGCTCACCGGCCTGACGAGTCTTTCCCGGTTCGTGGCGGAGAAGGCGAACATCATTCCCGACAAGCGCCAGCCTTACGTGGGAGACGCTTCTTTCAGCCACAAGGCCGGACAGCATGCGGACGTGATAACCAAGGCGCCGGAACTCATGGAGCATATAGACGCGAGTCTCGTGGGGAACGAGCGGCAGATACTGCTTTCAGGGCTGGCGGGCAAATCCACCATCATAAAGAAAACCGCCAGATACGGAGATTTCGACAAGGACTCGCACACCATCAGAGAACTTCTCCGGATTCTTAAAAACAAGGAGACCGACGGCTATGAATACGAGGCCGCGGAGGCTTCCTTCGATATCCTCATAAGAAAAACCATCGAACGCTACACACCCCTTCTGTTTCTGAAGAATTACCACCTGGAATCCTTCAAGACCGCGGAAACACCCTCGAAAACAGTCGGCCGGTTATTCTTAAGTTCCCGCGGACAGGAACTTATGGGGGCCGCTGTGGGCGTGGGACCCGTGGAAACCCTGGACAAGGCCCTGCGCGACGCCCTGCTGCCTATTCAGCCCTTTCTTTCAAAAATAAGCCTCATAGATTACCGGGTGCGGGTTCTCAATCCCCAGTACGCCACGGCCGCCAAGGTGAGAGTATTCATCACCTCAACAGACCACAAGCGGTCCTGGGACACGGTGGGAGTTTCTGAAAACATCGTGGAAGCCTCCTGGGAAGCGCTGGTGGACAGCCTGGACTACTACTACAACAATTTCGTGCTGGAACCCTAAGCCTCGAGCAGCATGTCGGTGTAATACCTCGCCTCGATTCTATCCTCCGGAATGCCGAAACGTTTAAGAACGGCGAGAATTTCCTTCTTTGCCATCTCATGCTCCGCAGGATCATTGCTGCCGCAGATTTTTTCCACCTCGAGAAACCAGCCCAGGCGCTCGACGCGGCTTAATTCCAGGTTTATGTCCCCCAGTTTAAACAAGGAGCCTTTTTTCCTTTTTGTGACCTTAACGCTGCAGCCCAGGCTGAGAATAAAATACGTAAACAGCTCCTCCGACGAAACGCTGAACTCCCGTTCCATGTTATGTTCGATGCCGTTTAACACTTTTTTTTCCTTGACCGTAACGATGCATCCTCCGCCGTCCTTCCGCAGCCTGAAAGCTTTCCCCTCCTCCGGGCCGCAGGGATAGGAATAATAGGTGTCGAACTTGTCGTAGGTCCTGACAAAAACACAGGAACCTTTAAGCTTCTCTTCGAGAGCTGCGGGGTCGTCCACCCGGACCTTGAGTTCTATTTCGTGCACCACGGGAGATGCCTCCTTAAAGCTTATTGCCTTAATGCTTGTATTTAAAGTATCTTATTACCGGGTCTTAGGTAAAGTGTGATAAAAAATGTAATCTGCCTCGGACTGGACGTGGGGTCTACCACGGTCAAGGCCATGGCTTTGGACAGTAAAACCGGAGAAATACTCTATTCCGCATACAAAAGGCATAATCTGCGCCAGGCGGAATGTCTTCTCACCTTCATATCGGACCTGGCGGAGAGGTTTCCCGGCCGGGCCGTAGCTGCCGCAGTCTGCGGGAGCGGGGGAAGCCTTCTCGCCGAGCGTCTCGGCATTCCCTTCATCCAGGAAGTTCTCGCAAATACCCTGGCAATACGCAGGTTTTACCCGGAAACCCTCACCGCCGTGGAACTAGGCGGCCAGGACGCGAAGATAATATTTTATACACCAACGACCGGCGGCGGGCCCATGATCGCGGATGACATGCGCATGAACGGTATCTGCGCGGGCGGTACGGGCGCTTTTATCGATCAGATTGCAGAACTCCTTCATACGCCGCCGGAGGAATTCGGCAGGCTTGCGGAAAAGGGGACAAGGGTTTACGACATCTCGGGCAGGTGCGGGGTATTCGCCAAGACGGATATTCAGCCGCTCCTTAACCAGGGGGCCCTGAAGGAAGATATAGCGCTGTCATGTTTCCACGCTATCGTCAAACAGACCCTCGGCGGCCTTGCCCAGGGCAGGGAAATTAAGGCGCCTGTCCTGCTCCAGCGCGGTCCGGTGGTGTTCAACCCGACTCTTGCGCAGGTTTTCCGTGACCGCCTGGGGCTTGCAGCCAGCGATGTCTCGGTGCCGGAGCAGAAGGAACTCTTTATCGCCCTGGGCGCGGCCCTGAGCCTTGACAGCCTGCTTAAACAGAAAAGACGAATCCTGTCCTTCGAGGAGCTCAATTCGCTCCTTGAGGATTCCATCCGCGCGGAAGAGGCGGCTTTCGACAGGGGGGATGAACCTCTCTTTACAAGCCGGCAGGAGGCGGCGGAATTCTTTTCACGCCACGGGCGGGAAGAATCTGCGGCTGCTGCGGGGCGCGGCCCTCTCGATGTTTTCCCTCCCGGTTTTACCGTTTCGGGTTACCTCGGCATAGACGTCGGCTCCACTACGACCAAGTTCGTGCTTATCGATGAGCAGGGCTCTGTTTTATACAGGTTTTACGGCAGCAACGAGGGCAGCCCCCTGGAGGTGCTAAAAGATGCCCTGCTCGGCATGCATCAGGCTTTCCGGCGGAAAAGACTGCACCTTTCGGTCAGCGGTGCCGGCACGACAGGCTACGGAGAAGAGATGGCGGCCGCAGGGTTCAGCGCGGATTACAGGTGCGTGGAGACGGTAGCCCATGCGGAAGCGGCCCAGCATTTCCATCCCGGGGTATCCTTTATTCTGGACGTCGGGGGCCAGGACATGAAGGCCATTTATTTAGCCGACGGTGTGATAACCAACATAATGGTCAACGAAGCCTGTTCCGCCGGCTGCGGATCCTTTATTGAGACTTTCGGGAAATCCCTGGGCATACCCGTGCGGGACATAGCCCCTCTTGCCTTCGGCGCGAAATCCCCGGCCAGGCTCGGATCCAGGTGTACGGTATTCATGAACAGTTCCATCATTACCGCCCAGAAAAACGGGAAGAGCACAGGAGACATCATGGCAGGCATCTGCTCCTCGGTGGTGGAAAACATGTTCACCAAGGTGCTGCGGGTGTCGAATTTTTCCGCGCTGGGAGACAGGATCCTCGTACAGGGCGGCACCTTCAAAAATGACGCTGTGCTCCGCGCCTTCGAAAAATACATCGGCAAGACTGTCGTACGCCCTCCCCACCCGGAAGAAATGGGGGCCCTGGGTACGGCTCTGCTCACGAAAAAAGCGGTTGAAAAAAAAGCGCGCAAAAAGGGCCTGTACCACTCATCCTTTCTTACTCTCCCGAAGTTGCAGTCCTTCGGCTTTACACTGCAGACAGGGGTCGTCTGCCCCCTGTGTGCGAATTCCTGCATGCGCACCATCATCCGTTTCAGCGGCGGCAGGCATTTTGTCACCGGCAACCGGTGCCCCAAAGGGGAGTTTGCCGGCGGAACCGGGGCGGGTTTCGATTTCAGGGGAAAACGCAGACCGGGCCGTCACAAGTCGGAAAACGTTCCGGACCTGCTCAAACTGCAGAACCGGCTTCTCTGGAAGGAATATCCGGTAAACCCTTCAAGCGGAAAAAAGAATCTCAGGATCGGCATTCCCCGTATTCTCGATTTCTGGGCGAGCATGCCCTTCTGGCGCACCCTGTTCTCCGCCCTCGGTTTCGAAGTGGTACTCTCGCCTAACAGCTCTGCCGAACTGTATGAAAAGGGTCTTGCCTTTGTTCCATCCGATACCGTGTGTTTTCCCGCGAAACTCGCGCATGGTCACATCCGGGCTTTGGCAGAAGCGGGTGCTGACAGGATTTTCATGCCGATGATGGTCAGGGTCCCCCGGGAAAACAGAAGCGCTACCGGTACGCACATGTGCAGCATCGTGCAGGGATATCCCATGGTCGTAGCGAGAAGCGACGACCCCCAAAAACGGTACGGCATACCTTTCGACACCCCTGTATTTCACTGGGAGAACGAAAAACTCAAATACCGGCAGACGATGCAGTATTTCAGCGAAACCTTCGGCATTCCCCGGATCGAGGTGTTCAGGGCATTGAAGGAGGCGGACAAGGCTTTTCTTTTGTATAAACGGGAACTGGTAGAGGCAGGGCGCAAGGTTATCGATTCCCTCGGCCGTTCCTATCCCTTTGCCGTGGTTCTCGCCGGAAGGCCCTATCACAGCGATGAAATGGTGAACCACCGTATCTCGTCCCATTTTACGCGCCTCGGCATTCCGGTGCTGGTGCTCGAAGCCCTTCCCAACCTGCACGACCAGAATTTAAGCGGTGTACGCGTGGAAACAACCATTCCCTTTCACACCCGCATGCTGGGCGGCACCTTCTGCACGGCTAAAAACCCTCTTCTGGAGCTGGTGCAGATAGTAAGCTTCGGCTGCGGCCACGATGCGGTATTGAGCGACGAGATGTCCCGCATCCTCAAGGAATCCGTGAGCCGCAAGGAAATGCTGATCCTGAAACTGGACGAAACGGATATCCAGGGCCCCCTGAAGCTCCGTGTGCAGTCTTTCGTGGAAACGATCCTGCTTAAAAAGGAACATTATTCCTCGGACGCGGACAAATTCCGTTACCGGGAGCTGAAAAGCGCATTTTCCGTAAAATTCAAACGCAGGGACAAGAGGGATAAAACCGTCCTGGCTCCCAACCTGTCCCCCGGATTCTCAACCGTCATATCCGCCGTCCTTAAGCGTGAAGGCTTCTCCGTGTACCAGATGCCCCTGGCCGGCCAGGAAGCCATAGACCTCGGTAAAAGGTATGTACACAATGACATGTGCTATCCAGCACAGATAAACATCGGAGAAGCCCTCTCCCTGCTGAAAAACGGAAGGTTTTCCCCCGGACAGGTTGCCCTGGGGCTTGCCAAAAACTGCGACGACTGCAGGGCCGGCCAGTATGCCGTCATAGCCAGGAAGGCCCTTGACGAAGCCGGATACCCGGAAGTGCCCATCATGACCTCCGGAAGCGATACAAAGCGCATGCATCCCGGCGCCAGGTTCGGCATCCGGTTTCAGATCAACATGATCTGGGGCTTAAGTTTTCTGGACGGCCTGGAAATGATGCGGAGACGCTTGAGGCCCTATGAAAAAATAAAGGGCCGGGCGGACAGCCTGTTCCAGGAATTCCTTACCGGCATTACGGAAGTTCTGGCGGCAAGCCGTAAAAAAGCCCTGGCCCTCTTCGAGGAGGCCGTTGGGGCTTTCAACAGGATCCCCCTCATCACCGATCCCGCATCCGTTGCGGAGGAGCGCAGGCGGCCCAGAGTCGGCATTGTGGGTGAAATTCTCGTCAACTATCATCCCGGGTCCAACAGGCATATCGAACAGTACCTTGAAAACCAGGGCATGGAGGTCGTTATCCCCCCCCTCCTCGACTTTTTCCGCCGCGGTTACGTAATCGATCAGAACAAGGCCCTGCGGAGGCTCGTGCCCCATCCCCTGGGCACCTACCTGGGCTCCACGGCTTCCAACGACATAATAGGCATCATCAAGGCAAAGGTGGGCAAAATTTTAAGCCTTTTCCGATTTCCCTACAGTACTGCCTCCATAAGGGACCTGGTGAGAAACATCGAAGGCCTCATCGATATCTCCTACATAGTGGGAGAAGGCTGGCTGATGCCTGCGGAAATAATCCAGATGATTAAGGACGGAGTAACGAGTTTCGTCATAGTCCAGCCCTTCGGGTGCCTGCCCAATCACATAACCGGCAGGGGCATGATAAAAGCCATAAAAAACATCTACCCTCAGGTGCGGATAATTTCCCTGGATTACGAACCGGATATCAGCATGGCAAACGTTGAAAACAGGCTTCAGATGCTCATCATGAGCGCCAGGGAACATCATGGCGCCGAAGAGGATGACTTTCCGCTTACGAAAGATTCCCCCGGACGGGACATTACGGAGCTGCCTCAACAATCGGCTTCCCCGGAACCCGGAGTATTGTCGGAACATGTGTCCTGAAAACCGGACGGCGGCGGGAAAACAGAGCCTCGGTTTTCTCTACCTTAAGTCCGGGGGAGGCCATGTATCCGCCGCCAAATCCATGGCCCGGACCCTGACGGACAACTACCCCGATGAGGCTGACGTTCACCTGTTCGATCCTGTACCAGGCACCCACCGGATGTTGGCTTTCCTCCTCGAGGAAGGCTACAGAATCGCATCGATGAAGCTGTCCGGCCTCTGGATTCTCATTTACGATATTTCAAGGCTGCCTTTTGTCCAGAACCTCTGGAACTACCTGACCTACCTCGTTATCAGGAAAAACCTGTCCGCCTTTCTTCGGGACAGGAATATAACGAAACTTGTGCTTTTCCATTTTCTTCTGATTAAGCCGGTACGCTATGTTCTCTCTGACCTGGGGCTTTCCACTCCCGTTATCACCGTTGTTACGGATCCCTTTACAGCCCACCCCATGTGGTTTTCACAAAAAACCATGCAGACCGTCGTATTTTCCGGGAGACTCAAAAGCTGGTGCGTGAACGCCCGGGGGATGAAGGAATCCAGGGTCCGGGTTTTCTCGCCCGTCATTTCGTCCCGCTTTACCAGGATCTACCGGGAAGCGGAAAACGCGGATTTTAAAAGAAAACTCGGCCTCGATCCCGAAAAAAAACTGGTGCTGCTGACGGGCGGGGGCGAAGGGATTCCCCGTGCCCGCCGGCTGCTCCGGGCCTGGCTGCACGCTGCTCCTGAGGCGGGTCTCGCCCTGGTCTGCGGCAAGGATGAGGCGCTCAAACAAGCCCTTACGAAGATGGTCTCCGCCTGCCACAGGGGTGGCAAAAACCGGGAGTCTGAAATCATTGTCCTCGGATTTATTGATTTCATGCCGGAGCTGATGGCCGCCTCCGACCTTGTCATTGCGAAGGCAGGCCCGGCCACGGTATTCGAAACCCTTACGGCAGGCAAACCGCTCATCATTTACGGATACATCTACGGCCAGGAACGCGGCAATCTCGATTTTATCCTGCGCCGCAAGGCGGGATTTTACATGCCGAAAATCAGTTCCCTGGCGGCTCTTGCCGGCGCCCTCGTTACCGACCTAGGGCGGCTTGAAGTCCTGGGAAGAAACAGCCTGCACGCGAAGCCCGCTTCGGACCTCGATGCACTGGCCGGTTTCATTTTTTCCCTCAACAACTGAAGCAGGACACGCATAAAGCCCGTATAGGGGGGTATGAAGGCCCTCCCCGGTTCCGTCTTTCTCTTTCTTATGCTCAGTCTTTTCCCTGCGCCTGCCTGCACCGAAGACCGGCCGCCTTTCCCCGCCCTGCCCGGCGGGACCTCCCTGGAATTGCGGACCGCCGTGGAAGATTTCTCCTCCCTCAAAACCCGGCTGCTGTGGCGGCGAAACCATTTCAAGGTGTTTGCGCTGGATATCCGGAGTTTCGGCAAAGCTCCCTACACCATGGGAGGCATCATCACTCCCACGGTCAGCGCCGGACCTCTCGCACTGGGGGGCCTGCTCAAGGAATTGAACAGCCCCGGGGGATACAAGGCTTTCTCCTCGGTGTACTCGGAAGCCTTCCTGATAAAGGTCGATCCTGCGGTTGCCGTCCTTCCGCTGAAAGGCTTCGTGGTGGCTGCCGCCTCTGTTCCAATTTCTCTTTTTTTCGCGGTCCAGGACGGGGGGAATACGCTGACGGGTCTTTCATCCTCATCCAGAATAGGGGACGCCCTCTCCCTCCAGGCCTGTCTGACCTGGGCGGTACAGAAAACCCCAGGACTGCCGGCGGATTGCTGGACCCTGGAGGGACCCTGGAGTGAATTGCCGGATTTCGCGCTGCTCCACTGGGCCGTGAGCGCTAAATTCGGCCGTGAGCCCTTCTACCTCGGCACAGCATTCTGCTCCTCCCGTTCCCGTACCGAACCGTCAGGTTATTATGTCAGGTTCCTCGCTGGAGTGAAAACAGACCCCCTGGCTGCTGAACTGGTGCTTTCGGCAGCTGACGCCGCGTATCTGCCTCCCCTGGAGACCAGTTGCGGCGCCGGCATCACGGCCGGCAGCAGAATTATCTTCAATCCGCTGCCCCGGATTACGGCCCGTGCAGGGTACGGGCTGACCCTGCCGGAACCGCCGGCGGTACCGGAGCTGTACAGGGAAAGTTCCGAAACCTTCGATGCGTCTCTTGACCTGGGGTTTCCGGGGGATACCGTTTTTTTTACATCCGCTTACGCGAGGAGACTGGATTACAATGTCCTGGGGGAGGGAGAGCTCAGGCAAAGCCTCAGGTGCGGCATCACTCTTAAGGGCAAGGCGGGGTTTATCAGTCTTGAGGTCCTCGCGGTTCCCGGCCAGGCGGAAGGAGCCGCGGAACACACTCTGAGCCTCAAATCCGGCCTTGAGAACGAGTATTTGGCAGCCCGGTTTACCGCTTCCCTCGCACTTACGGAAGAACTCCTGTTTTCCGGGGACCTGCGGATAACCAGGAAAAACAGCGTGCCCGGCCGGAATACCGCCGCCTTTTTCGGCCTGAAGCTGGCGGAAGCACCCGTTTCCGGGTCCGCGGCTGCGGAAAACGATATTTACAGCGGCACTCATGCCTCTTTTTTCGAATTTTTGAGAAATCATCTTCACCTGACTTTCGGCTTCAGCAGTCTTCTTCAGAATCAATGACCGGCACCTTTAATTTGACATACTTTCCATAACCATCTATGATGGGGCACTGAGGAGGAGCCGTTATTGCGTATTTTAAACGAAAAAATTCCAGTCACCTATCTCCAGATG